>JAIRZA010000096.1 GCA_031267475.1 Spirochaetaceae bacterium
AAACCAAGAGTAACTCGAAGGATTGTATTGTGAAAAAGTTTTTTTGTTTATTAGCACTAACCCACACATTTTTATTGACAGGACTTTCCGCGCAAGAAACCGGCGGCGTAAGCGCGGAAACCGCGGCGGAAACCGCGGCTCCCACAGAAGCCGGCGCGGAAACAACAATAGCCGCTGACGTATTAAACCTCGCGGATGACACTATACAAGAAGAATTAAAAGATGTAAGCGACGCCATAGCCGGAGCCGCAACCGAACAAAATTTTCATTTTCTTATACGCACCGGAATCGGGGTCGGCATATTACTATTACAAATTTTATTAATATGGCTTACATGGAAATTCGCCGCCATTGTAACAAAAAAACTGCAAACATACGGCAAAGAACATTTTCGCCCAATCCAATTTAAAAAAATAGTTTTAATGGATGTAGATCAGATGCTCCGGCTCTCGGAGAAAATAATAGCCATATTAAAATTAATCGTATTACTACTTCAACTTGTAATCTCTATACCGCTTATATTCCATCAGTTTGACGCAACACGCAATTTAGCCGAAAAGCTGTTTAGTTATATAGCTACACCGCTGAAACGGTTTGTTTTTGGACTAATAAATTATATACCAAATCTATTCGCCATCGCCATCATCCTTATAATCGCAAGTTATATCATGCGCACTATAAAATTTTTCGTGACGCAGATAGAGCGGAAAAAACTTGTAATTCCGGGTTTTTATCCGGACTGGGCGAAACCAACATTCAACATACTGCGCATACTGATATACGCCTTTACGATAGCGTTCATTTACCCCTACCTCCCAAATTCTGATTCTGACATCTTCAAAGGCATATCGGTTTTGATAGGCGTTGTTTTTTCATTAAGCTCAAGCTCGATAATAAGCAACCTAATCGCCGGTATTGTAATGACATATATGCGCCCTTTCCGTATCGGAGACCGCATTAAAATAAACGACGTAACGGGATTCGTTGTTGAACGCGGACCTATGAGCACACGGGTGCGCACTCATAAAAATGAATTTGTCTCATTTCCAAACCAGATGATATTGAATACAAGCGTTACAAACTATAATTCATCCATCGCGGACAACTTTGATGGATACATCGTCAACACCACAATAACTATGGGCTACAATATTCCATGGCACGTCGTACATGAAATACTTATCAACGCCGCGTTAAAAACTAAATTCACCGAAAAAACACCCGCGCCTTTTGTGAATCAGACAAAACTTGATGATTTTTATTGCTGGTATGAAATAAATACTTATACAAAAAATGTAAGTATGCTTCCCGCCATATATTCTGATCTATATAAAAATATTCAAGATGGATTTTCCGCGGCAAATATAAGTATGTACGCGCCGCATTACGAAGTAAGGGCAAAAGGCTAAAGCGGCTATTCGTTATCTTATTTTTTTTATATTATAAAAACGGATTAGCAAAAATAAAACCGTCCGGCGACCCAAATCGCCGGACGCTTCCGGCGGCCTAATCCGCCGGGCGACTATAATATTTTAAAGGCGGACGGCATGGGCGATCCAAAAGGTTTTCTAAAAGTAAAGCGCAGGATTTCTGATTACAGACCGGTAGAGGAGCGGATTAACGACTACAGCGAGGTTGAAAAACAGCTTTCAGACGACGACCGCCGCGACCAAGCAAGCCGCTGCATGGACTGCGCCGTGCCTTTCTGTCATTGGGCGTGTCCGCTTGCCAATGTAATGCCGGAATATCAAGACAGGATTTTTCGTGGAGACTGGGCGGGGGCTTGGGCGATTTTACAGGAAGTTCATCCGTTCCCTGAATTCACAGGCCGCGTCTGCCCCGCCCTATGCGAGGCTTCCTGCGTACTCGGAGTCAATGACGAGCCGGTTACAATACGCCAAAACGAGCTTGCCGTCATAGAAAAAGCATTTGAACTGGGGCTTGTTAAGCCTCGGCCGCCTAAAAAACGCAACGGCAAGCGTGTAGCCATAGTCGGCGGCGGGCCGGCTGGTCTTTCAGCGGCATATTTCTTGAACAGGACTGGCTTTAACGTTACGGTTTACGAGGCCGATAAAGCCGTGGGCGGTTATTTGCGCTACGGCATCCCTAATTTCAAGCTGAATAAAGATTTCATTGACCGCCGAATCGCGGTAATGGCAAAAGAAGGCGTTATTTTTAAGACAAATACCCGTGCCGGCGCGGGACGCTACGCCTTCGGAACAACCGGACGCGGCGTGGAAATCATAGACGCAAAGAAACTGGAAGCTGAATATGACCTTTTACTGCTGACCATAGGGGCGCGTGAGCCGCGGGATATTAACATTCCGGGCAGAGAACTTGGCGGCATTGTGCAGGCTTTAGACTTTTTATCCCTGCAAAACCGCACCTTGGCCACAGAGCAGCACGATTTTGAGCCGGTAAACGCTTTCCGCAAGAAAGTCCTCGTGATAGGCGGCGGCGACACGGGGTCGGACTGTGTAGGCACGGCGAACAGGCAGGGCGCGGAACAGGTTACTCAAATTGAAGTTATGCCAAAACCGCCGGAGCACCGCAGCCCGAATCAGCCGTGGCCCCTTTGGCCTACCGTTTTCAAGACCTCAAGCTCTCATCAAGAAGGCTGCGAGCGTCTTTGGTCGGTGAACACTAAATCGTTCCGCGGCAAAGACGGCAAGGTTTCCGCCGTGGATGTCTGCAAAGTTGAAACCATTATCGAAAACGGACGCCCGGTTTTCAAAGAAATCCCCGGCTCCGCTTTCGAGATTGAAGCTGATCTTGTGCTGCTCGCAATGGGCTTTACCCATGTTGTACAGGAGGGGCTTGTGGCTGAACTTGGACTCGCCACAGACGAGCGCGGCAACATACGCACGCAAGGCAGCTTTCATACCTCAAACCCGAAAGTCTGGGCGGCGGGCGATTCGCGCAACGGGGCGAGCCTTGTCGTCCGCGCCATAGCGGACGGCAAGGCCGCGGCGGAGGCCGTCGTCAGTTCGCTGTAGCCCCCCCCCCCCCCAACACACACACCACCCAAAAAACGCCCGCCGGATGAAGTTGTTTTATAACTTTGATACGCCGCAGCCGGAAAGGCGGCTTCTGCCGCCTCCGGTTTTTGTAACTTCTATGGACGCGCTTATCTGATCGCGCAATTCTTCAATATGTGAAATTATTCCCGTCAGCTTGCCTTGATTTTGTTTTAGACCGTTCAGTATATTTATCGTTAATTCAAGACTCGCTTTATCCAACGTGCCGAAACCCTCGTCAAGAAAAAGCGAATCTATGCTTAATTTTGCTGAATTCAATTTTGACAGACCCAGCGCCAAAGAAAGCGACAGCATGAAACGCTCTCCGCCGGACAAATTAGTTATACCCCGCTCTATCGACCCTTGATAACGGTCGATGATTACCGGCAGCAACTCGTCCGAGTCCTGCCGCCCTATCATCACATAACGCTGGCTGCTCATGCTTAGCAAATAATCGTTTGCGTTATGAATCAGCGATTTTAACGTGAGCGCCTGCGCGTAATTTTTGAATTTCCAGCCGTCCACGCCGCCTATAGAATCGTCCATCCATTTCCACCGGACGCAAATTTTATCTTGTTCATCAATTTCTTTTTTGAGCGCCGCCCGCCGCAGCTTGTCGGCGGCGTTCAACTCAAGTTGCTTTTCTATGCCGCCAATCTCCTTATTCGTTTCTTCAACAGTTAAAGAGATGCCCCGCTTTTCAAGCTCAATATCTTCGCGCCGAATATCAGGAAGCGTCGGTGCTTCCTGTAGGACGCGCGTAAATCTTGTTTTTTGTTCTTCTATATTTTTTAATTCAGCGTCAATCTCTATCTTTATTCGTTCAACCTCTGTTATTTTCTCAGCGCCCCAGTTAAAATTTTTCCATGTCTTATATGAATCAAAACCGCGTAACGCAAAAGCATCCTCCATCACTTTGCGTTTTTCATCAAAAATTTTCCGCAAAGATATATATTTTTCTTCTTTTTCCGTCAACAATTTCGTAAAATTTTCAACATCCCTCGCATATTCCGATAATTGCTTGTCAATTCGCGCCAAATTCGATACGGAAAGCGCTAGATTTTCTTTGAGTTTTTTTTCAAATTTATCTATATCGCCGGCTATAACAAGAGTCCCGCGCTCCGTCTTAAAACCTGACGATTGCTTTTCAAAGGCGGCGGCTTCATCCCGCAAACTAGCAATCTGCCCCTCGTTGCCCGCTATCGTAGCCTGATTCGCGGCTTGTTTTGCCTCAAAATTTGAAAGTTCCGCCTCTAAACGCGATATTTCAACTTCCAGCTTGTCAAAATCACGTTCCGCGTCCGCTATCGCCTTTTTCAATTTCGCATTTTCCAGATTAAGGCTTTTCAGCTTCGCTTGTTTTTCAAGCAAACCTGCCTCGTCATCACAAAAAGGATGCTCGCGCGACCCGCAAAGCGGGCAAGGCTCCCCGCCGCGTAAACGTTTACGGTTGTCGTCAAACGATGATGTCGATGAAAACGCCGAAAGTCCGGCGGCGGCCTCCATAACAGCTTCCTGCTTTGCCCTGTTTCCCGCGGTTCCATTTTTTAAGTCCGCCGCCTTGCTTTTCAAACCGGCGGCGTATTCTTTAAGTCGGATATTTTTTTCGGCGCGCGCCCCGAAATCCGTTTTAAGCGTCTCGTTGGCTTTCATAAGCGAATCCGTTTTTATACGTCTGTCGGAAATATTATTGCGCGCTTCCAGAATACGCACGTCTAATTCACGCGCTTTTTTAATACGGGGTTCATTTTCAGATAATTCTTTTTCAGCGAATTCTCTTTCACGCGCCGCGATTTCTTTTTTAGGCAGAAGAGCGGCGTGATTTTCATTGGCGGTATTAATATCAACTTTTATTTTTTGTATTTCGTCTTCGAGTTTTTCATTTTCATTTTGCGCCTGTTCAAACTGTAAAACTACATCCGCCGCAGACGCGGCTTTCTTAGCCTGTTCCAGATTGATGAATCTTTCTTTTTCATCTTCGGCTTTTTTTTGCAATGTATCTTTTTTTTTGTCTAATATGATTATTTCTTTTCGTGTATTATCTTGCTCGTCATACTGCTTTAACCGCCCGTCGATTACCGCAAGTTTTGATTTACTATCTTCAAGCAAAACGTATCCCCGCCTCGTTCTTTCAAGCAAGCAGAGTTCTTCAGATTCAGACAGAATAATTATTTCACTAATTTTATCTTTTAATGATTTCAATTTATCGTCTTCATCGCCCCTGCGCCTGTGAACCGCCGCGCCTATTTTTGAATATATTTGTGTGCGGCTTATTTTTTCAAGGATTTCAGAACGTTGTTTTTTTTCGGCTGTCAAAAATGCGTCAAACTTTCCCTGCGGCAGCAGCACGGCGCTGGTAAACTGATCAAAGTCCATGCCGGCAGCCGCGATAAGTTTGTCGTTTACTTCTCCAATTTTTTCCGCAAGTACAATTTCCTCGCTTCCAAGTTGATAAAAACGGCGCGTACAAGCATTTTGAAAGCTGGTTCCGCTTTTTGATCTTTTATGCTCCCAGAATGAACGATAGCGTTTTCCGCCGCTTTCAAATTCAACCTGCGCAAAGCATGATGTGCTTCCTTTTGTCATCACTTCGTTTTGCGTTTTGTTAAATGAATTTTGCCGCGATGTTTTACCGTAAAGCGCGAGGCATAGCGCGTCAAGGATTGATGTTTTACCAGATCCGGTCGGTCCGTGCAAAATAAAAATACCTTCGTTAAACGCCGGATTTGTAAAATCAATTTTCCATTCACCCGCAAGCGAATTGATATTTTTTAACATTAAATTAAGTATTTTCACATCTTATATTTCCGTTTCGCCATTTTCATTTACAATAACATCATGATATAATTCATTAAACATATTCATAAATATATCAATGTCTTCCGCGTTTATTTTTTCATCCTTCATGAATTTTTCAAAGACGCTCGCCGGGCTCAAATCCGAAAGTCCGGCGCTTTCGTCGCCGCCGCGCCAGTCGCTGGTGTTCTGGCGGTTTCGCATATCCTGTTTCGCCAAAATTTTGTACGATGGTTCAAGCGGGAGTTCTAATGGGGAGTCGCACAAAACTTCTTTTTCGAGTGTATCCCAGAAATTAAAAAGATCGCCTTCATAATCTGTAACTTGAATCTCTATCCATACGTTTTCACCGCCTGCCTTTATTCGTTTGAGTTCGGCGAGTATCATATCCGGGCTGCCTTTTATCTGCCGCAAATTCTGCCAAACTGGTATTTTTTTTAATTGTATTGCTGGTTTTGATTCGGCGGAATCCTCATCAAATACGGCTATTACGACGGATTTTTCGCTTTCCGCCTCGCTAAAGCTCATTGGCAGCGGAGAGCCGGAATAGCGGATATAATTTTTACTATTTACTGTCTGACTTTTGTGCAAATGTCCAAGCGCGTAATAGTCCGCGTCCGGGAGCGCTTCGCGCGGAATGCTTTGCAGGCAGCCGACTTCACGGGCGCGTTCAGAATAATCATCCGATTTCATTCCGCCGTCAAGGTAGAAATGTCCTGTCATCAATACGGGGGTGTTTTTGGTTTTAGCAAGTTTGTATACGGCATGATAAAAAGCGGCGGCGGTTTTGTTATACTGTTCCAAAAGTGAATCCGCTCCGCATGGTTTTACGGTGTTTACTACTTTTAAATCTTTTTCACGCAAAAACGGAATCGCGCAAATTACGAGTGTTGTTTTATTGTTTTTATTTTTAATCTCAAAGATTAAGTTTTCTGGTTTTTCTATATCTATGGTGGAAACTATATGCACGTTAAGTTCTGAAAGTATATCCGCCGGCGCTCCTAAAAAATGTTGTGAATCATGATTGCCGGCGATTATGAATACTTCCGGCGCGATTTTCAGTTTTATGACTCCGGCAAGGAAGTTGTAGTACAATCTCTGTGCCGCGGTGGAAGGGGCGTATACATCAAAGATGTCGCCCGAAACAACGAGCGCGTCAATATTTTCTGTTTCTATTGTTTTCAGCAGCCATGATAAAAATCGTCTGTGTTCTTCTTTTCTGTCTTCATTGTGAAGCATTGCTCCAAGATGCCAGTCGGATGTATGCAAAACTTTTACAGGCAAAGTCGTTTCCTACAGATTACGCAGTTTTGTCATAAATAGGCGTTTAATAAAAAATATACAAGCGGCGAGTGATACTATTTCCGCGATTGGAAACGCAAGCCAAACGGCGTCCAGCGAACCGGTTAGCGAAAGCAACCATGCTGACGGCAGTAGTACCAAAAGTTGACGTGCGCAGACAACGAGCAGTCCTTGTACCGCGTTTCCCATGGCTTGTAAAACCGATATGAAGACGATACAAAATCCCGCGAACAAATAAATTGTGCTGATTATGCGGAAGGCTGTTACTCCCATTACTGTCATTTCGGGTGTGGCGTTAAACAGCATCAGCATTTTATCTGGTATCAATTGAAACAACAGCAAGCCTAATATCATGATGCAGGCGGCGTATATGGAGCTTAGTTTAATTGTTTTTACTATGCGGTCTTTATGGCGCGCGCCGTAATTATAAGCTATTATTGGTATGATCGCGTTATTCATGCCGAATATGGGCATAAATATAAAGCTTTGCAGGCGAAAAAACACGCCGAATACTGCGTTTGCCGTGGAGCTAAACTGGATTAGTATCCGGTTTACGCCGTATACCATAAGTGATCCGGCGCATTGTATTAGTATTGAGGGTATTCCTACCGCGTAAATTGATTTAATTATGCTCAAGTTGGGGCGGAAGTTCTTGAATGAAAAACGTATTTCTTTATTTACTTTCAAGTTTAAAGCGATTGCTACGATCGAACCGCAGCATTCTCCAATAATGGTCGCTATCGCCGCTCCTTTAACGCCCATTTGCGGAAATCCAAATAGTCCGAAAATAAGGATTGGGTCAAGGGCTACGTTTACTACGGCGCCTGTTATTTGAGAAATCATCGCGTAAAAGGTTTTGCCTGTTGATGACAGTAATCGTTCAAAGGTAATTTGTCCAAAGACTGTGAATGAAAAAATACAGATTATTGAAATATAATCGCATCCGTATTCAATGATTTCATTTATATTGGTCTGTGTTCTAAAATAGGTTTCAGTGAATAAAATTCCGGCGGCTAAAAAAACAAACGAGCTTATTAATGCAAGGAATATGCCGTTCACTGCTGTCTTGTTTACTTTTTCAAAATTGCGCTCGCCTAGACTTTTTGAAAGAAGCGCGTTTACGCCTACGCCTGTTCCTACTGCTATGCCTATTATCAGCACCTGTACCGGAAACGCCAAAGATACTGCCGCGAGCGCGTTTTCGCTTATTTGCGCGACAAAAATGCTGTCAACGATGTTATACAAGGCTTGAACCAGCATTGAAATCATCATTGGAATGGACATTTTAAGTATGAGGGAGTTTACGGGCATTACGCCCATGGCATTCATGTTATCAAAATTATCCTCTC
>JAIRZA010000122.1 GCA_031267475.1 Spirochaetaceae bacterium
GCCGGACATAAGTATTGACCATTGCCGCGCTATTCTATAGACTAATATTGAAACGAGTAACTGTATCCGCGCGGGTTTGCGCCGGCGGATTAAAAATAGGAGTGGTCCATGAAACGGACATATCAGCCGAGCAAGGTTAAACGTAACAGAAAATTTGGGTTTCGCGCGCGTATGAAGACGCGGGGCGGGCGTTTGATACTAAAACGCCGGCGTGCTAAGGGTAGAATAAAGTTGACCGTATCTGACGAAAAGAAGCCCTACTAGAAAGGATATGGCGGCGGACGGCGCCGTCTATGTTAAAAGAATGAGCATGGGAATATTAGCGGCGCGTGAAAGCAGTGGTAAACACTATCCTTTTCCGCGTCAGGAACGTCTAAAGCGGCGGGAAGATATTCAAGCCGTATTTAAGCGGGGCGCTTCCGCCTCGTGTTTCGGGGCGCGGCTCTTTTTTTTACACAGAGAAGGTTTGGGAAGGCGTATAGCTTTTACGTTTGCGCGTAAATTCGGGAATGCGGTTGAGCGAAATCGCGCCCGCAGGCTGGGCAAAGAAGCCTACCGTCATTTACGTTCTGGAATTAAGAGCGGTTACGATTTTGTATTACTGGTTTATCCGGTTAAAAATAATTTCCGGGTGGAAGATTCGTCAAGCGGTGATGATTTATCAGGTGGTCGTAAATCCCCCAATGATTTATCATTCAGAATACGGCAGATGAGGTGTCTGCTGAGTAATGCGGGGCTTTTCACGGCAGAGATTGGCTCATGAGGAAGAATGTTTTTACGCCTAAGGGTTTAATTCTTCTACTTATACGCTTTTACCAAAAGGCTGTTTCGCCGCATTTTCCGCCTTGTTGCAGGTACTATCCGGCTTGTTCGGTGTACGCGTACGAAGCGATACAAAAATACGGCGTTCCGCGAGGGCTTTATTTAAGTTTATCCCGTATTTTGCGCTGTCATCCCTTTCATAAAGGCGGCTATGATCCGGTCCCGTAAGAACACGTTGCGCGTGGTATTTAAGCCGCGCCGCGAATTATAAAGAGGTTGCATGGAAAAACGAACGCTTTTGGCCGTTGTATTATCTATAATAACGATTTCCGGTTTTTATTTTTTTCAGTATACATTTTTTCCGCCTAAAGATATTGTCGAGACGCGGTCGCCGTCGACGGAACAAGACTCAGGGCCGCGTCCTGTTGATGCGGCGCCGCCTGCGCAAGACACCGGTCCGGCGGGAGCTTCCGGGCTGTACTCAGCGCCGGAGTCCGCAGTCGCCGGCGATGCGGAAGAATTCCCGCAGACTGAGCAGTTTACGGTTATCGAAACACCGCTCATCATAGCGCGGCTTACTAACGCCGGAGGCGATGTCGTAAGTTTCAAGTTAAAGGAACATGGGGACGGCGCTGATTATGTTGACATGATACTTAGCGGGACGCGGGAGGCGCGCGCCTTTACTATCGCGTTTGGCGGCGCTAACGCCGCTCCTGTGAACTCGTTTTTCAACAGCAGGCGTATTTCCGATACGATCATCGAGTATTACCGTGATTTTTCGGTAAACGGCGGCTCTTTTCGTCTGACTAAGCGTTATACATTTGATATGAACGAGTATATGTTCCAGCTTGAAGTAAACATTGACGGGGGAAACTCCATTTCGTCCTTGAATTTCGCTTCCGCCGGTGAAGCGCCCGCCGCTTATACGCTCGCTTTCGGGCCGCAGATAGGCCCTAGTTTCGATAAACTTGACGGGAACTATGACTACCGGCGCTACATGACTTTTTCAGACGGCAAACTGAAAGAAGAAAAAGCCAACGCTAACCAGAACACGGTTGTTTCGAGCCGCGTATCGTGGGCGGCGATTACAGGAAAATACTTTGCGTTCATCGCAATACCGGACGCGACACTGTACGAGCTTGCTTTTTCGGCGCGTCCGGCCGAGCCGGGTCTTGAAACCGCCTCGCGTTTATTCATAACGAGGCCGCCGCTTACCGCGTCTCGCAGCACTGATACTTTCCGGTTCTACCTTGGGCCTAAGACTCAAAAAGCCCTCGCGATTTACGACAGCGGCAACAACGATTTTGGGTACATGGACTTTCATCTTGAGCAGGCGGCTAACGCCAGCGGCTTTTGGGGAATCCTAAACCCGCTGGAATCTTTGTTAAAATGGCTGTTGAACCTGTTTTATCATTTAATTCCGAATTACGGCGTAGCGATAATTCTGGTAACGCTGCTTGTAAAACTTGTGCTGTTCCCGCTTACTAAAAAAGGCTCGGAAGGCACGTTGCGTATGCAGACGATGGCGCCGAAAATCAAAGAAATTCAGACAAAATACAAGGATAATCCGCAAAAAATGAATACGGAGCTTGCGGGGCTTTACAAGAAAGAAGGCTATAGCCCGCTTTCCGGCTGCTTGCCTATGTTGATTCAGCTCCCGATATTCCTTGCTATGTACAACCTTTTCAACAACCATTTCGAGCTGCGCGGCGCGATGTTTATTCCCGGTTGGATACCGGATCTTTCGGTGCCGGAGACGGTTTTGAGTTTCGCGCCTTTCAAAATCCCTATTCTTGGATGGAGTGAATTACACATTTTGCCTTTCGTTTATGTAGGCTCTCAACTTTTATACAGCAAAGTTACGCAGACGCCGGATCAGGCAAATAACGCGCAGATGAAGATGATGTTGTATGTCATGCCGCTGATATTCTTTTTCGTTCTGTATAATGTTCCATCAGGTCTATTGGTTTACTGGATCATGTCTAACATTTTAACGATGCTCCAGCAGCTTGTGATAAACAGGCTGATGGCGGTGAAAAAGGCGGCTCTTGCCGCGGCGCAGCCGGAAAAGAAAGTTATAGTTCCGCCTAAAAAAAGAAAGAAGCGCTAAGCGGCGGGTGATCTAACATAAGGAGAAAATAATAATGATAAAAGAATTTGAAGGGCGCACAGAAAAAGAAGCCATTGATAAAGCGGCGGAAGAGCTTGGACTTGGACGAGACTGCTTCGATGTAGAAATTATCGAGACACAACGCGGCGGTTTATTTAAAAAGGGATATGTAAAAATCCGCGTTCATACCAGCGACGCGGCGGGCGCATACTCCGCGCGAGATACAAAAAATACCGCCGGGGATGATGCGCCGATAGGTAAAACTGCTAGAAAAAGCACGGAGTCCGCCGAGTCTTCCGCGCCGCCGGATGCGGCTTTTGAAAAGGCAATGATAGAGTATATCGATAAAATTACCGCTTTAATGGGCATGGAAGGAAAAACGAGCGTCTTTTTTCGTGAAAAAAATAAAATAGGTTTTAATATATCTACCGCGGATTCGTCGTTTATCATTGGAAAAAAGGGTAAGACTTTGGACGCGCTTCAATTGATTGCGTCGATTTATGCGGCGCAGATGGGATACGCGGAAACACGTATAATTCTTGACAGCGAAAATTACCGTGTGCGCCGCGAAGAGAGTCTTGTGCGTTTGGCTTACACTGTGGCCGGGCGTGTTCGTGAAAGCCGCGCCTCCATACTGCTTGAACCTATGAATCCGTTTGACCGCCGTCTTGTTCATACAACTTTGAACGATGTAGACGATATAGAAACGAAAAGCGAGGGGCAGGGCTTGTATAAGCAGGTGCGTGTTTTTTATAAAGGAGCTAGACGTTAAACAATATTTGTTTGACAGACTGCGCCAACGTTATTACAAGGGTTGTTTATGAATACTTTAGCAATTGAATTAAATGAAGTTTTAAGGGAAACTCCGGTGTTTCGGCTGCTTTCCGATTTCGGGAAGCGTATTTATTTCCCGCATGGCATAATATCGCAAAGCGCCGAAGCTAAAAAGGCGGCGGTAAAGGCGGATGGTACGATAGGAATGGCGTATTCGGATGGGAAACCATTGATACTGCCCGCCATTAAGCGCTATTTGCCGGACTTTGAGCCTAGTGAAATCGTTGCCTACGCTCCTACCGCCGGTAATGAAAAGGCGCGTGAACTATGGAAAAAGATGCTTTTGCGGAAAAATCCATCGTTAGACGCGGACTATATTTCGCTTCCGGTTGTTACTTCGGGTGTTACGGCCGGAATCTCGTGTACAGCGGATATTTTTTTGAATTCAGGGCAGACTATTTTGTCAGCGGCTCCCGCATGGGACAACTATCATTTGATTTTTGAAGATCGCCGCGGCGGCGTCATGCGCGGTATCGAATTTTTTGATGATGACGGCCGGTTCGATATTCAAAAAATCAGAAAAGCGATAATGGAGGAGGCGCGTAAAGGCAGCGTCCGCATCATTCTTAATTTCCCGAACAATCCTACAGGTTATTCGCCCAGCATCTCTGAAGCGCACGCGCTTGTGGAATGTATAAGCGAAGCCGCCGAAAGCGGCGCGGACGTTATGGTTATATGCGACGACGCTTATTTTGGTTTCTTTTACGAGGATGATATTTATAAAGAGTCGATTTTCAGCCTCCTTTCCAGTCTGCATAAACGGGTGCTTGCAATAAAGACTGATGGTCCCACCAAAGAGGATTACTGCTGGGGATTTAGGCTTGCGATGGTAACGATTGGTTCAAAGGGTTTGCGGACTGAACATTTTAACGCGCTTACTACCAAATTTATGGGCGCGATACGCTCCTCTGTTTCATGCGCGAATACGTTGGCGCAGTCGCTGTTTCTTAGAGCCTGCGACGACGATACTACCGCGGCGGCGCAAGCTGTTTTTTTTGATATTCTAAAAGACCGTTACAATGCGGTAAAGCAATTCACGCAGGCGCATAAAAACCACCCGCGTTTGTCGCCTATGCCCTTCAACTCCGGCTACTTCATGTGTCTGCGTTGTAACGGCGTGGACGCCGGCTGGCTGCGCCGCGAACTGCTGGAAAAACACGGCATAGGCGTTATCGCGTTTGGCGGCGAATATATACGGGTTGCGTTTTCCAGCATTGAAAAGGAGCTTATACCGGCGGTCTTTACCGCTATTTATGATACTGCCTTGAGCGCTCCGGCTTGATTATAAACGCCTGCAATGCGCGAAGACTATAAACTTGTTGACGGGAAAAAGCTCCGTTTTGGGTTTACAACCGGCTCGTGCGCTGCTGCGGCGGCCAAGGGCGCGGCGGCGGCTTTGCTATTGGGCAAAAAAGGCGGCGGCGGCGAAGCGGTTTACATCGATACTCCTGCGGGCAGGCGTTTTACGCCGCGTCTTTACGATATGGTTTGCGGTGATGACGAGGCATGCTGCGCTGTAAAAAAAGACGGCGGTGATGATCCGGATGTTACTTCCGGCTGTCTTGTCCGCGCCTGTGTCAGGAAACGCCCGGAACAGGGTTTTGTTATAGACGGCGGCGAAGGGGTTGGGCGGGTAACGCTGCCGGGTCTTGACCAGCCGGTAGGCGCGGCGGCGATAAACAGCTCGCCTCGCCGCATGATAACGGAAGCGCTCAGTGAAATCCGTGAAGCGTCCGGCTTTGCGGGCGGCTTGTCTGTCAGCATATCTGTGCCTGACGGCGAAGAGCTTGCCCGGCGCACGTTTAACAAGCGGCTGGGTGTTGTAGGCGGGATTTCAATTCTTGGTACAACGGGCATAGTAGAGCCTATGAGCGAGTCCGCTTTTTGCGATTCTATTAAGGCGGAACTTTCTATGTTGCGCGCTTTGGGTTATGACGCGCTTACGCTGACTCCGGGGAATATCGGGCTTGATTTTCTGGCGCGGAATTATCCTTCCATCCGTCCTGTAAAATGCGCTAATTTTATTGGCGAAAGCATCTGTCTTGCCGCCGAAGCTGGTTTTGGCTATGTGTTGATAGCGGGGCATATTGGCAAGTTGATAAAGCTGGTAACCGGCGGTTTTAACACTCATTCGAAATACGGAGACGCGCGGCAGTTCATTTTTGCCTCGTTTGCCGCTCTGAACGGCGCGGACAGCGCTCTTACGGCGGAGTTGCTGCGTTGCGCGACGAGCGAAGCTGCGATAGATATTTTACAGGAGGCGGGTATTTGGGAGCCGGCGCTTAAAGAAATTCTTGCCGCCGCGCGCCGGCGGCTGGATGAGTTCTGTTCCCGGAGGCTTTACTCTCTGCGTTGCGAGGCGCTGTTTTTTTCGTCCAAACACGGCTTTTTGGGCAAGGCTTGAACGCTGCGGGCATGGTTTATGGCGGCGGGCTTTTAAGACGCGGGCTGGGGCGGCTCATTATTTTTCCAGGTTTTCTATTTTCTCTACAGCAATTTGCGCAGTACCGCGTCGTTGGCGCGCCAGTCGTGGGAGGTTTTGACGCGCAGATCAAGCTCAATTTTCCAGTCAAAGATTCTTTTCAGGGAGCGCAGCGCGGCAAGTCGTATGTCCCGAATCATTAGTCCGCCTTTACCGACTATCATGCCTTTCTGCGATTCGCGCTCTGTCATTATGAAAGCGCGTATCCACAGTGTTTGGACGGGGGCTTCGCCGCGTAGTTCCATGTCCGCTACATCAACGTATATCGAGTGGGGCAGCTCTTGCCGCAGGCGGTTCATGGCTTTCTCGCGGATAATTTCGGCTATGCGAAAATCAATTTCTTGGTCTGTATAGCAGTCGTCGTTGTAAAAAGCGCTGCCTTCCGGGGCCATGCTGAACAGGCAGGCAAGCACGGGGTCAAGTCCTTCTTTCCGTAGCGCGGAGATGTTGAATATGCGGTCTTCCGGTAGTAATGGCAGCAGTGTTTTTAACGAGGCGGATGCTAACGCGCCGTTGCTGGTGTCGGTCTTGTTGATTGCGGCGACAGTCTTCCGGCTTATGTTTTCGGGGTTGCGGGATAATGTTTCCACGACGGCTTGCTCTTCCATTCCAGCCGGGCGGGTGGCGTCCAGAACGTACAAGACGAGGTCGGCCTCGTCGAGCGCGCGGGCGGCGGTGTTCAGTAGTCGTTGATTTAGTTTTTTGCCGGAAATGTGCATTCCGGGGGTGTCCAGAAATACGAGTTGTCCTTCTGGTCTGTTTACGACTCCGCGTATGCTGTTCCGTGTTGTTTGCGGCGCGGGGCTGACGATGGCGACTTTTGCGCCGCATAAACGGTTTAATAATGTGGATTTGCCTACTGATGGTCGTCCAACTATGGCGACGAAAGCGCTTTTTTTGTGTGAGTCCGCCGGCGTGGGTTTTGGTGTGTGTTCTGTTTCGTACATTAAGATTAGTCTATCAGCTTGAAATCTTTATTTTGATGCCGCCGGGTTGTTCGTTTTCCTCTTTTGGAGGGATGCTTACGCGCAGCAAACCGTTTTTGTAAACGGCGCTTGTTTTTTCCTGCGCGTATTTGTCCAACGGGGTATAATATTTTTGCTTTTCGATGTTGTCAAGGCGCAGGTTTTTTTTTAGGTATTGTGTCTCTGTTGTGTCGCTGTTCTGCTCATCGCAGGCTTTTAAGGAACTGCGGCAGACGGCGGATAGTATCATGTAATCGCCTTGGAATGTTAAATTGATGTCTTCTTCATCAAAGCCGGCTAAGCCAAATTCAAATACAAGGCTTCCATCAGGGGCGGATGTGTTGCAAGTGGTATAAATGTTTACCGGCGGCCAGTCGTAGTCGTTGCTTCCGTCGTACACGCCTTGATCGCCAAAGCCGCGTCCCTGCGCGTACCTTGAGAGTTCGCTCTGGAATTGTTTCGCCGCCTTCGAAATGTCATAAAAAATATCGTTAAAATCACCGTACATAAACTAGATATAACGATATAGTCCGCGCGAGTCAAGCCCGCCAGCGTAGCAAAATGCACAGCATTTTGCTTTAGGAGTTTCGC
>JAIRZA010000202.1 GCA_031267475.1 Spirochaetaceae bacterium
ACAAGCAAAGCTTGTCCAGCAACTTATGAAAACCGCAGTTTTGTCGTCATCATGACGCGCCCATAGGGCGAAAAACTGCAAGAGCCTGTTACAAAATAACCGATTTTGGAACAGGCTCACTTTTCAAGAAATTTATCTTTCTTTCTTGTGGATTAAAAGTTGTTGCTTCTACAACATTGTCATACTTAAAGGTGTCATTTTTTGAAATAAATGGCAACTGGATTAACGCGCAAAGCGCGTTAATCTTACGGAGTTTGCGCGTGGCGCAAACTCCAAGGCTTTTGTTGTGGGGGGACTCGGCGGGGACGTTGCCGCAAACTCCACGCTCCCTTCGACGAGGTTCCAGTAGATATGGGTACGCCGCCGCGGAGCGGATAGAAACCCACTGGTGGGGTTAGCGGACGATGCGGCCTGAGGTGCCGCCGTTCATCAGAGTCAGAACCTCGCTCTTTGTAGAATAATTAAAATCACCATAAACCGAATGGCACAAACACGAAGCAGCAGCGGCAAAAGCAGCAATCCTAGCGTCGTTAGCCCCAAGCTCGTCATCAAGCGAAGCATAAATCAAAGCCGCGCCAAACGAATCGCCGCCGCCAATACGATCAACAATATCCGTAACATGATACGGAGCATACGAAGCACCCGCCAAAGGAGCAAAATTCACAGAATCCGAAACCACATCATACAGCATACAACCCCAATTATTATGCGTTGCGGAAATACTCTCACGCAAAGTAAACGCGATCTTTTTAATATTCGGAAACCTTTGCGCCACCTTTTTAGCAATACCAGGATATTTTTGAACATCAATAGAACCGCCCGCCGTATCAAGACTATCGTCTTTTATACCAAGCACATCACCAACATCCTCCTCGTTAGCAATAAGCACATCAACAAACGGAAGCAACTCACCCATAACACGAGCAGCAAGATCATTAGGAGCAGTACCATCCTCCCAGCGCCACAACTTCTTACGAAAATTAAGATCGCACGAGACAGTAAGCCCAGCCTTTTTAGCAGCCTCCGCAGCATTTTGAGCAGCGCGGGCGGCAATCTTTGACAAAGCCAACGTTATCCCCGTAGTATGAAACCAATCCGCGCCCTTAAAAATACGACTCCAACGATAATTTCCGGCGCTTTCCAGCGAAACAGAAGAATAATCACGATCATAAATCACATTACTAGGACGCTGATTCGCGCCAGCCTCGGCAAAATAAATACCCAGCCGCCCCTTTTTGCTCCGAATAACATCCGAAACATCAACACCAACAGCCCGCAAACTACCAAGACAAGCATCCGCTATCGCATTTTCCGGCAAAGCAGAAACAAACGAAGCCTGCCCCCCCAGCAAAGCAAACGAAGCCGCTACATTAGCCTCCGCGCCGCCAAATATAGCTTCCATATCGCCCGGCAGACTCTGCCGGAAACGCCTGCCAGCCTTTGTCTGGAGACGCATCATAATCTCGCCAAATGTAACAAGTTTAGCCATTATTTTCCTCTTACCTCATGAGCGATTTTCATCGCTTCCTCACAATTTTTACTAATTTTATCCCAAGCCTTCTCGCTTATAAGATTACGAGGCGCGAGCCAAGAACCACCAACCGCAAGAACAGCCTCATTTTCAAGATAAACCCTCAAATTTCCAACACTAACACCCCCAAGCGGAATATAGCGAATACCAAGATGAGCATAAGGAGCGTTGACATTCTTTAAGTACGACAGCCCCCCCAAACTCTCGGCGGGAAATAATTTAAGCGTCTTACAACCCCTTTCATAAGCAGCCTCAATCTCAGAAGCCGTACTCACACCCGGCGCGTATGGAAGACCAAGTTTTTTAGCCGCGTCCAGAACCGAAGGATTATATCCGGGCGCCACACCAAACGCCGCGCCGCGCTCTTTAGCTTGTTTCACCTGATCAGGCGAAAGAATCGTCCCTATACCAGCGCTAATCTCCGGCACATCCGCCTTAATCTTTGACAAAGCCTCAAGCGCCGCCGGAGTCCGCAACGTCAACTCAATGACGCTTATCCCGCCGCGCAGCAAAGCCTTTGCCAAAGGAACCGCGTCCCCGGCGTCGTCAATAACAAGAACCGCTATAAGAGCCGAAACCCGTATTTTTTCAGTAAGCGTTTCATCCATCATCATATAGCAAAACCCCCCATAGCCAGCAACGCCGGTTAACCTAAGATTAACCAGCGCCGCCTTATTATTTTTAACTTTACCGCGAAAAACATTTTACGCGGTAAAATTATGAAAAACATATTTTTGAATAAATCAGAGCGTCCCTAACCAAAAACCATGTTTGGAATCCACAAGACCACATCAGGCAAGAACACCAATATCGCTAGTTCCAAAAGCACAGCAAATAGGAAAGGAAGAGCTTCCTTCGTATATTGTTCAGGCGGACATTTTATAATACCGCAAACAGTGTAAAGAGCCGAACCAATAGGAGGCGTCATAACCCCAAGCGTAACAACAGTCGCCATAAGCACGCCGAAATGCACAGGATCTATGCCGACCTCCTTAACCATAGGCAAGAAAATCGGCGTTAAAAGCAGGAAGTTTACGTTACTGTCAACAAACATACCCGTTATGAACAAAAATCCCAGCATTATAAGCACAAGAGCCTGCGGGTTGTCGGTGATACCAAATATAATCTGACTAAGCGCCACAGGCAGTTTTACCCATGTAAGAGCGTAGCTGAAAGGACCGGACATAGCGATTATCAACATGATAGCGCCGTTATCCTTCAACGTTGTAATCAGCGCATCCTTGAAATTCTCCCAGTTTAACTCTTTATAAATGAATTTTCCTATCAAAATAGAATAAATTACAGCAAAAGCGCCCGATTCAGACGGAGTAAACACGCCAAAACGTATACCCACTATCAAAATGATAGGAAACAACAAGGCCCAAATCGATTCTTTCAGATTCTCACCAATTTCTTTAAAACTGAGCGGAGGAGCCTCCTTGTTTGGCGGATCATATTTCTTTACACGGCACGTAATCGTAGTAGTCGCCATTAAAAAAAACATCATCAAGATACCGGGTATAAGCCCTGCGGCAAAAAGCCGTCCTATCGATACCTCGCCCACAAAACCAAAAATAATCAAACCCAGACTCGGCGGTATAGTGGCGGTAATCAGCGCGGTAATACAATTTACCGCGCAAATATAACCCTTATTATAACCAATACGCATCATTTCGGGACCCAGTATGCGGGTTTCCATTGCCGCGTCCGCAGTCGCCGAACCTGAAACACCGCCCATAAGCGTACTCATAACAACACTTATCTGCGCCGTTCCGCCGTACATACGGCGAGTTACAAGACGCGCGAGACTAAGCAGGCGCTTCGTAATACCCGACACATTCATCAGATTTCCGGCAAATATGAAGAAAGGAACAGCTAGAAACGCGAATGACTGACTCTGCGCCACAATCATCTGCGTAGCCGTTTGAAAGTTAAGGTACGGAGAGGAAAAAAAGTACGCAAAGCCGGCAATGCCTATTACGAAGGCAATCGGCATTCCCATGACCAAAAAAACAACAAAACAAATAAGCAACAGCGTCATTTCGCCTCCTCCTCATCTTTATTAAAGTTTAGAATCGCCTTTCGAATCTTAATCGCCGCCGTAGAAAGCGCCATCGACAATGAGGCGACAACAATACTCAGCGTTACAAGGGAATACGGAATCGGTATTGACTGGTATGTGCGCAAGCGCTCGTCCCAAGCCAATTTAAGCCCAAAGACAGCTATAACAATAAGGGCTATGAGCACTACAAAATATAAAAGGATTTCGATTACTTTTTGCGCATATTTGGGCAGGGCGCGGGTCAAAATATCGATTCCGACAAGCTGGCCGCTGCGCCACGCAATATCAGCGCCCAAAAACGCCGTCCACGCAAGCAAAAACATCGCAAGATCTATGTTCCACGACATAGATATACGAAAAAAACGCAAAATCGCTGATAGAAAAACAAAAGCTACAAGAAATACAAAACCTGCGCCGCAAACAAACTCTTCAGCTTTGCATAAAGACCGGTATACTTTTCGCATAATTCTCCTCCAGAGAGAAATCGCATAGACTATCCCGCATGGTTCAATAAGTCTTAAACAATGAGAGAAGGAACAGCGCAGCGCATAACCTAGCTTTATCTAAAGCAAGATATTCGGCGCATCCCGCTGTATTGACAAAAAAAACAGTGATTGGCTCAATGAACTTGAACCCCCACTGTTTTTTTGAATCCGTTAAGTTCACCGCATAGAACGCGGATCATAAAAATTAACGTTTAGAGTCCCAGTTCACTGAACAGCCTGTCTTTAAGACCCGGCGAAAGGTTCAGATCATTGTTTGCGTAAAGCGGAGCCACGGCGTTTTCAAATTCCTGAATATTGACTTCAGTAACAGTCATACCCTTTTCTTTCATCTGGTCGTAGTACGATGCTTCTTCTGACGCAATTATGTCTCCATATTTTTTGGAGGCTTCTTGGATTGTATTAATGAAATAATTCCTGTCCGCTTCCGGCATACTGTTGAGCAGCGCGGTGGAGCAAATAAACGAGGATTGCAACATATAATGTTTGGTCAAGGCAAGATTCTTAGCAACTTCATAGATTGCGGAACCGTAAGCGGTAGCAGCCTGTACTTCACAGCCGTCCAGCGTTTTTTGCTGTATGCCGGGCAATACTTCTCCCCACGGGATACCAATGTTCGCAAAACCAAGATACTTAGCAAGCGCGTTGCCAATATTGTTGCC
>JAIRZA010000206.1 GCA_031267475.1 Spirochaetaceae bacterium
AAAAACGGAATAACAATACGGGAGTGATACAATGAAAATACTTATGACTGTTAGCGAAGCGGTGCCGTTTGCAAAAACAGGCGGGCTTGCCGACGCGGTTTCGTCCCTTTCCCTCGCCCTTGCCAAACTTGGGAATGAAGTGAAAATAATCATGCCCCGTTATTGGCGCATAGACCGCGCGAAACTTACCCCGATCGAAGGCGAACTGGGAGTAAAAATGGGAGGGCTTGAAGAATGGTGCAAAGTTTATAAAACACTTATGCCCGGTTCTTCAAAAAAAAATCCCGTAGAAGTATTTTTTATAGACCACGAAATATTTTTTGGACGCGACGGCCTGTATTCGAGTATTTTTAACGAAGATTATATCGACAACCCGCGCCGGTTTACGTTCTTTTCCCGCTCTATTTTTCAAGTTTGCAACAAAATAGACTGGTCGCCCGACATTATTCACGCGCACGACTGGCCTACCGCGCTTGTACCCGTTTACCTGAAGTACGGCCTGAGGGAAGGGCGTTTTGCGAATACGATGTCTGTGCTTACAATACACAACCTTGGGTATCAAGGCATTTACCATAAAGACAACTTTCACTACACAGGACTAGGCTGGGACGTTTTCTATGACGGCGGCTTTGATGATTGGGGCATGATGAATATGCTTAAAGCCGGAATCTACGCCGCGGATCGTCTGAACACCGTATCGGAAACTTATTGTGAGGAAACAAAAACGCAGGCGCACGGCTTTCGGCTTGACGGACCCTTGCGCTTACGCAGCGCCGATTACCGCGGCATACTTAACGGCATTGACGATTCGGTGTGGAACCCGTCCCTAGACAAACTTATACCCAAAACTTATTCAGTTGAAGATATGAGCGGCAAGGCTTTAGCCAAAGAAGCATTGCAAAAGCATTTTAACCTTGAGGTGGACCCTAAAATTCCGGTTATCGGAATGGTAACACGGCTTACCGAACAGAAAGGAATAGGCGAACTATTCGGCCCTTGCTACGGAGCGGCGTTTTCAATTTGCAACGATATGAATTTACAGTTTGTCCTCATCGGTACAGGAGAAACGTGGTGTGAGCGTGAAATAAGCGGCTTGTCCGGCAGACTTCCTAACTTCAGGGCAAAGGTAGGTTACGATGAAGAGACAGGGCATCTTATCGAGGCCGGCGGCGATCTGTTTTTGATGCCCTCGCGTTACGAACCCTGCGGTCTTAATCAGATGTATTCGCTTATTTACGGCGCTCTGCCAATAGTGCGGCGCACGGGCGGGCTTGCCGATACTGTTCAAAATTACGATCAGGATACGGGTAACGGAACAGGTTTTATGTTTGATGATTTAACCCCGAGCGCCATTTATAACACAGTAGGCTGGGCGATTTGGACATATTACAACAAACCGGACGACATAGCAAAAATGCAAAAATACGGCATGAAACAGGATTTTTCATGGACTTTGTCCGCTAAAAAATATATGGATATGTACAATATGCTGGATTCGGCCGCCGAATAGTTGTTCATGGCAAAACCGCTGTATTTATCAAAAATATTTAAAAGTTTTTTAGCGCCGTGTTTTTTACTCGGCGCTATAATTGAACTTCACGCGCTAAACCCGCTTAGCGATATACCGGAGCTGAAAGCCCGCTCCGCTGTGTTGATGGACGCCTCTACCGGATTCATACTGTTTGAAAAGAATCCGGATGATCTGATTCCGCCCGCCAGCCTGACAAAATTGATGACGATACACGTTGCCGGAAAAGAAGCGGCGGAGAAGGGAATATCGCTTGACGATCCGGTTAAACTGCCAAAACAGAGCTGGGCGGTGAACCAGCCGCCGCGTTCAAGTTTGATGTTCCTTGCGCAGGGGCAGATAGTAAGCCTGGACGAGCTTTTTTTGGGCATGGCGATTCCCTCCGGCAATGACGCCGCCGTCGCGGTCGCGCTTAATTTTTCGCCCACAACGGATGCTTTTGCCAAACTTATGAACCGTGAAGCCGCCGCGCTTGGGATGAAAGACACAATTTTTGTCGAACCGTCTGGAATTTCGGAGGAAAACATCACAACGGCGCGTGATTTTGCTATATTTTGCCGTGAATATATTCGCCTGCATCCTGAAAATCTGGAAAAATATCACTCTGTTCCACAATTTGCCTATCCTAAAGCGTCGAATCTGCGTCCATCCATGCAGGACAAGGTTGGCACAATAGTTCAAAACAATCATATCAATCTTATTTACTCGTTTGACGGGGTTGACGGACTAAAAACCGGCTATATTGACGAGTCGGGCTATAACATTGCGTTAACCGCCGAGCGTAACGGCACACGCTTCATTGCGGTCATACTAGGCGTTCCGGCCGAGCTAGGCTCGCGCTGGGGAATACGCGCGCGCGATGCTGACGGTGCGGCGCTTTTAACATGGGGATTTAATTATTTTAAAACAATACGCCCTGAAGTTCCGTCGATTCCGCCGGCGAGGGTGTGGAAGGGCAAGATAAACAAGCTGCCGCTTGCGATACCCGAAAACGCGCGGGCTTTAACAATTCTTGCAAGCCGCGGCGATAAGGTGCGCTGTGAAGTAGACGTTGACGATTTGACAGCGCCGCTGCCGGCGGGTTATCACGCCGGCAGTATTACGTTCTATGACGACGAAGGCGCGCTTGCTGTTGTTGAACTTCGTACGCCTGAAGAGCTTGAGTCCGGAAATTTATTTAAGCGGTTTTTGGATTCGATACTGCTGTTTTTTAGCAAAGCGTTCAGCCCGCATATTGCAGGCTGAATATTACAGACTGAGTTCCGCGGAATAATCAACTTCCTTGTCAAAAATGGCTTCGTTGTATTTTGCATGATTAAACAGGTGGACAATAAGAATTCTGCTGTACCATGATTCTTTAAATTTATCCGCGAGCAGTCCAAAGTGCGGGGATATTTTTTTGTTATCATGCTGTTCGTTAAATTCACGTATAGCGAGCCGCTCGCCGGTATATTCGCTTAAGCAGTAATCATAATCAAAAATGCTTGTCCCAATATCATCAAAATAAGTGAATATGCGCGGCAGAAGGCGGGCGTCGTCCGCTTCAAACATACGCAGCGCGGGAACGGTTGACGAATATAAATCCATGTCGAACATAACGGCGGCTACAGGCGCGGGATTATAATCGTTAAAAAATTTTGGAACAGTTTCATTAACATCGCCGATTACCAGTTTTGCCGAGCGCAGACGTTTTTGCAGCTTTTCAACATCCATTTTGTAAAAACCTTCGCGCCAAATATACGGCAGGTCGCGGTAATCGTCGCTTTTGGGAAGACCTTTTCCTGTATCAAAACCATAAACTTCGATTTCTATACCCATCTCGCGGCCTATCATTTCGGCGTGTTTTTCTAAGGCTGTAAGCCCCCGCCCGCCGGCAACACCGAATTCAATCACGCTGATCTTTTTGTAACCCAGTGATTTTCCCAGAAAAGCGCCGGCAAAAACACAATGCGCGTATTCCGGTTTAAGCGAAACAAGCCCAGTCCTCGCCCGAAAGCTGTAGCTAAAAAGCCGCAGGTGTTTTATCGCCAATTTTGTAAAAGGCCATACAATTTCATTGCTAAAAAAATTGTCGTACAGCTTGCTGAATAAACCTTCGTACACACCCGCTCCTACACGGGCGGGATTCTTTTGCTTTGCCATTATCGCTAACCATTCCTTTAATCATAGTTGTTTTTCCAAAAACCTTATTGTGGTTTGGGAAATACACTTAATATGATTAAGTTATCATCACTTAGTATTATTAAATTGTCAATACTTAATATTGTTATATTATAATCGCTGTGAAGCAAACGGAAGAATCTTTATTACTGCGAAAATTGCTGGCGGCGAACATCAAGGAAAGGCGGAAAAATCTTGGTATTTCGCAGGAGAAGTTGGCGGAGTTGGCTGATGTTTCGGTGCAAACTGTGAATTTTATTGAAGGTTGCAGGACCTGGGTGAGCGATAAAACGCTTGCGAGGCTTGCTTCGGCTTTGGGGGTGGATGCGTACCGTCTTTTAATTCCGGCGGCCGCCTTAAAACAGGAGCGTTTAATTCCGGTTCATAAGATACACGATTTACGCCGCGGTATATTAAATGATATTGATAAGCGTTTCGAGGATCTTATTCCGATTATTCCAAGTATTCCAAAAAATTGAGCGCAAAACTGAATTTAGTCCCGGCATCTTTCCAAAAACCTCTCCGCCGCGCCGGGCGCGGAGCACAGATGAAAATGCGGGAATCCGGCAAACAGTGTTTCAGAGGCGATTATACATTTCCAGCTTTTGCCGGAAACCGGCTTTACCGCTGTAAATGCGTCCCCGTTCCGCTCTGAATCCCAATAGTGAAACTCGTGTCCGCGCAGCACATCGCCGGTCTCGCACAAAAGGTTGTCAACATTTGCCGTGAATTCGGCGTAGCCGAAGCGAATCAGCCGCTCGTTTTTCTTGCAGCAAGCGTCAATCACACCCGCAAGCGTGTAGCGCCCGCCGTCCGCGCCTTCTAGTTCACGGTGCAGGTACATGAAGCCGCCGCATTCCGCTATGGTTGGAAGTCCGTCATCCACCGCGTTTTTTATTCCGGCGAGCATGGCTTTATTTTTTGACAACTCCGCCGCGTACAATTCCGGGTAGCCGCCGCCGAGTATCAGTCCGTCTAAACCGGAAGGCAATCCCGCGCCGGCGAGCGGGCTGAAATCAAGCAATTCCGCGCCTAGTTTTTCAAGAAGGTTTAGGCCGTCTTGGTAGTAAAAGCAGAACGCCTTGTCCCGCGCCACGCCGATTCGCGGTTTTTTTACGGATTTTGTTTTAAGCGAATGAACCGGAGCAGCCTCCGGCGGCGTTTTTAAGGGCGGGGCGGCGGCGGCTATTGATAAAAGCGCGTCAATGTCCACCGTTTTTTCGACAACATCCGCGAGTTGTTCAATTTTATGGTGCAACCCTTCGATTTCCGCCGCCGTTACCAGTCCTAGGTGGCGGCTTTCAATGGCGCAGTCTGGAACGCGCGGCAGAAAGCCTATCACAGGCAGTCCGGTTTCTTTTTCGACAGCTGGTTTGAGCGCTTTGAAATAATCCGCGCCGGCGTTGTTCAACAGTACGGCGCGTATATTGTTTTCCCTAAATTCCGCAATGCCTTTTATTCGCGCCGCCGCGGTAAGCGACTGTCCTTTGCAGTTTTCTACGAGCAGGACGGGGCTTGAGGTAACTTGCGAAAGATCCCACGCGCTCGCTTTCGCCGTGCTTCCGCCCGCGCCGTCGTAAAAGCCCATTACTCCTTCGAGCAGGGCTATATCGCTGTCGCGGCTGTTTTCAAGCAGAATACGTTGAACCGCGTCTTCGCCCAGCATGAAGAGGTCGAGGTTTGTCGAATTAGCGCCTAGGGCTTCGCGGTGGAACATGGGGTCGATGTAGTCGGGGCCGCATTTGAACGCGGATGTTTTTAGCCCGCGCCGCATAAAAATCGCCAAAAGGGCGCAGCTTATTGTTGTTTTCCCGGAGCCGCTGCCGCCGCCCGCAATCATGATTCTGGCTGTCCGCCTCATGCCCCGCCGCCAAAACTTATCACAAAAACAGGGTTTTGCGCTCGTGCTAAAGTGTATGACCCGGTTTTTGTGAACTCGCTTACGCTGATTTGCGCGATTTCTACATCGGGGAAGTGGTTTTCAGCTATAATCGACTGCGCCATGCTGAGTGTTTCGAGTGTGACGGCGTTGATTACGATGCGCGCGCCGGGGTTCTTTTTTAAGATTTCATGTAAGACAGGGGACAGCGTTCCGCTTGAACCGCCTATGAACACCGCGTCCGGCGGCGGCAGCGCGGAAAGTACGGCTGGGGCCTCGCCTTCGACGATTTCCATGTTATAGCAGCCGGTTTTTTCTTTATTTTGGCGCATTAGACTGAGCGCTTCCAAATTCTTTTCAACCGCGTACACTCTGCCGTAGGGCGCGGCAAGCGACATGGAACAGGATACCGCGCCGGTTCCAGCGCCTATGTCCCAGCATACAGCGTCCGGTTTTAGGTTGAGTTTTGAGAGGCTTATCGCGCGGACATTTTCTTTTGTCATGGGGACGGAGCCGCGGATGAAATCTGAATCCCGCGGGTTTATAAAGATGTTTTTTACGCTTTTGTCATTTTCTATGTAAACTATATTCGGAACAGCGAAACCGGCGCGGGCGATGCCGCTTATCTTGCCCGAGCTTATTTTTTCGTCCGTATATGACAGGCGCTCGCCAATGCTGATGCGGAGTTCCCCAAACCCGCGTTCGGACAAGGCGCGGCATATCAGCGCGGGCGACACGATGTTGTCTGTTAGAAAAAAACATTTCCGGTTGCGGGCGGTTACGCCTGTCAACAGATTTAACAGGCGTTCTTTGTCGAGTGTTGTTGATTTCGAGTCTAGTCTGCCGTGAAAACTTTTTATTGCGGCGTCGTCGTAGGGTACGCCCAGACGCGCCGCGAAGTATGCGACAGAGCTTACGCCGCACAGGGTTTGTAGTTCCCAGTTGTTTTTAAGCGCCTCCGCCCGCAGCGGTGGAAGGAGTTGTCTTGAAAGTGAAAAAAATCCGCTGTCGCCGGAAACGAGTACGGCGTAAACTTTTTCGTCGCTAAGCTGTATTTTTTCGACTATGGATTTGTCGTTAACGAGCGCGTCCGTTTTCTTGTCTTGTATTAGTGTTTTTAGCGAGTCTAATAATCGCTTCGCGCCCAGCACTCGTTCACTGTGCAACAGCGCGTCTAGCGCTTCGCGGGTTAAAAGATTCCATGAGCCCGGACCGGCGCCGATTATATATATTAGTTTACGCGGCATTCTTATAAAATGGTATAGCAAGAATATGCGCCGTTCAAGCGAGTGTCGCGCGGGTCGGGGGCGGCAAACGCGCCGGCTGGCGAAGACGCGGGTCGGGGGGGGGGGGGCGAACTCCGGCAGTCTATTTTGCGCCTGCTGGTTTTATACTATACTGGTCGTGAAAAAACTTGAAAAAAGGAGAAAAGCTCAATGACAGTACATAACAGCGCCGAAATCGGTTTTGAAAAGGATATCTGGGACGCCGCTTGCGTCCTCCGTGGAAACATGGACGCCGCGGAATACAAGCACGTGGTTCTGGGTCTTATCTTTCTTAAATACCTTTCGGATAAATTCGAGGAACGGTATAAGGC
>JAIRZA010000229.1 GCA_031267475.1 Spirochaetaceae bacterium
ATAAACATGGTAGCTCCAAAACAGGCGATGATGGGAAAGTTTACGAGGCTTGTGGCAAAAAATTCCAGCAGGCCGATAAGCAGCGCGCCGCCCAGCGGCTGAAGCACAAAGTTTTTCCAATGGGCACGAAAATCTTCTTCAAAAATACGCATCATTCTTCTCCTCATATTAAAAACTTACTTTTCCAACACCTTTGCCAAATCCCGTGCCGACAGGCGCAATGCCAAAATTCTCCACAAGATAATGCAGCACGTTGGGAGACACAAATGCCGGAATGCTGGGTCCAAGCCTGATATTTTTAATACCAAGATGGAGCAGGGTTAAAAGTATAGCTACCGCTTTTTGTTCGCATTGAAAACAAAACATAGTGTTCCTCCAAATTGGATCGCGTCTTAAAGATGCGCCGCGTCTTGAAAACGCGCCGCGTCTTGAAGACGCGCCTTGTCTTTATGAGTCGAGTATAGCATAATGAAAAAAGGAAATCGGTTGTATTTCCAACGAAAAGGAGTTTTTTCTTGAAAAATATTTTGACAAAACACCGGATTGTCCTATGGCGGTCACGTTTTTTCGCAGGCGTTTCCGAAAGTGATTTAGACAAATTGCTCTCTTGCCTTGGCGGACGTCGAAAATATTTTGAAAAAAACGCCTCTATTTACCGGGAAGGGGATGAATGTACTGCTTTAGGAATTGTTTTGTCGGGTGTTTTACATATTGTGCGGGATGATTTTTGGGGAAACCGCAAAATTGTGGAACAGGTTAAAAGCGGAGAGGAATTTGGAACTGCGTTTGTCTGCGCTGAAATTAAGCGGATTCCGGTTAGTGTTGTCGCGATGGAAAAGTCGGAGCTTTTGTTTCTTGATTATAGTCACTTGATTACTTCTTGTCCGCAGGCTTGTCCGTGCCATACGCAGATGATAAAAAATCTTATTCTTAGTCTTGCTGAAAAAAATGTTATGTTATTAACAAAAAACGATATTCAATCCAAGCCGAATACTCGTGAAAAATTGCTTGCGTATTTGTCCGCTCAAGCGAAAATGGAAAACGCCCGTTCTTTTGAGATTCCGTTTAACAGGGAAGAATTAGCGGCGTACTTGTCGGTTAATCGCAGCGCGATGTCGGCGGAGCTTTGCCGTCTGCGGGATGACGGCGTTTTGCGGTTTAAAAAGAACAAGTTTGAATTATTAAAAAAATGAAAGTATTAGCGGCGATTTTGAAGAAGAATACCGGCAGGATTTGAAGCAGGCGGCGTACATTAAACAGGTGCTCGAACTGGCGCGATGATTTTTCCCGCCGCGCATCCCGCGCCCTCCGGTTGCGGCGCTGGATGACATGGGGGGGGGGGGGGCGCTTATGGGTGGTCTAATACCTCGTCTCTATCCGCCAGCGTGATTGTCAGCTTGACCTTGTTTCCGTTGCGCAGGACTTCAACCTCTACTTTGTCGCCGCCTTTATTGTCTTCGAGCGCGGAATATAAATCGGCGAGGGTATCGACTTTCATGCCGTCAACATTTGTGATAATGTCGCCGCCAAGATAAATTACAGACGAACCGTAACGCACCGGATCGCCGCCCTGCCGCAGTCCGGCTTTCTCGGCAAGCCCGTTCTTTTTTGTGCGTGATGTAAGAAGCCCGCTTTGTACAGGCAGCTTGGCGTAGCGTACAAGCGCCGGAAATATCTGCACAAGACTCGCGTCTATCCAGCCCCGCCTAACCTTGCCGTACTCTATCAATTCGGCGACTACGCGCTTTGCCGTGTTTACCGGAACAGCGAATCCTATTCCGATAGAGCCGCCCGACGGGGAGTATATCATCGTTGTAACGCCTATCATGCGCCCGTGGGCGTCTATGAGCGGGCCGCCTGAATTGCCGGGGTTTATCGAAGCGTCAGTCTGTATCATGTCGCGGATAATATTCCGCTGTGATGTCTGTATGGGGCGGCCTAATCCCGACACAATGCCGACTGTCAAAGTGCGCTCAAAGGCGAAAGGATTGCCTATTGCCAGCACTTTTTGCCCGACTTTAAGGTTGGAGGAATCGCCGAATGGTATTGTTTTAAGGTCTGTGCCCGGCGGCGGCTTGAACTCTACAACGGCTAGGTCGTTTTCGGGGTCTGTCCCTTTGACGCTGCCTTCAATTTGTGTGCCGTCCGCCAAGTTGATGAAGACTTTTATAGCCTTTTCGATGACGTGGTTGTTTGTAAGCACTATCCCGCGTGTGTCGATGATTGTCCCGGAGCCGGATGTTCCGTCCTGCGGCACAGGCTCCAAAAACCAATTATACGCCTGCGTCTCTGTTGTGATATTGACCACAGCCTCGTTTAGCTGCTCGTACACGGCGATATTTTCGCGCTCGTCCGCCGAATAGGGTTGAAGTTCCGCCGTATTAAGGCGTAAAGCCTGTGTTTCAGGCGATTCGCGCAGATCCAGACGCGCATCCGCCGTTTTGGGGCCGCCTTCCCGTTTTCCGCCCGCGTCCGAATGCGGTACCTTTATGAGTCCTATTCCTATTGCGAACATCAACAGTATGAGCGCGCTTAATGTCGAAAAAATCGCGGTTTGCCGCCAGTTATGCAGCTTCATATCCCCATTCCTTCATTCGGGGCCGGATATAATGCCCGTCCGTTAGGGCGGTTCAAATTGTCGCCGCCGGCAAAGAGCGGCGGCGTATCCAGCGGCTAAATAATTTTATTACAGAACGAACCGTGTAAACTTTGCGGTGTTCACAATGCGTCCTTTTTTAGGGCGGGGCGGTTCATAAAGATTCATTATATTTTAATATCTTAGTATTTTTGAATTGTTTCAACAAGAGTTCATTCACCGGCGCTTTCTCAGCCCCCCCCCCCCCCGCTAATTCACGATTGAATATTTTTGATAAATTCGCGGCGTGTCTCCGCTCTCAAACAGTTCGTCCAAGGCCTTGTTCAGCGCGTTGGCGAGGGCGTCGTTTCCTTTTTTTAGGCAGATGCCGATACTTTCACCGGCGGTGTCCCGCCAGACTATTTCAAAAGGAGAGTCTTCTTTTTCTGTGTAATCCATCGCGGCGATGTTGTCGGATACAAGCAGGTCGACTCTTCCAAGTTCAAGGTCGTTAAAACAGTTAAGTATTTTGTCGTAAGAGTAAGATGTGAAATTTACGCCCCGCGCGTTCAGTCTTTCTGTGAAATATTGGGCGCTTGTACTGGCTTGATAGCAAACGCTGCGCCCGGCGATGTCTTCGGGTTTTTCGATTTTGAAATTGGAGTCTTTCAAGCCGGCTATGGTTATGAAGCTGTAAATGTACGGTTTGGTAAAGTTGTATTTATTTTGGCGTTCTGGTAAGATGGTGATATTAACGGCGATGTCGTATCTGTTGGTATCCAGTCCCGCCAGAATTCCTTCCCAGTCGATGTCTATGTATTCTACTTTTAGTCCTAGTTTGTCAGCTAAAGCCCTTGTTAGATCAATATCAAAGCCGATAGGGGTTTTGCCGTCGGTATCGTAGTATTCCATTGGCGGATACCCTATTTCAACGCCTACTTTGAGTAGTCCTTCTTTTATGGTAAGGCGGCTTTGTTGTTCCGTCTGCCGTTTACACCCGGTGTATAGGGCGGCTAATAGGGCGGCTGACGAAAAAAAAATGATGAGTGTTTTGCAAATTGGTTTCATTTTAGTTTCCTTTTTAAATGAGCCTGTTCCAAAATCGGTTATTTTGCAACAGGCTCTTGCAGTTTTTCGCCCTATGGGCGCGTCATGATGACGACAAAACTGCGGTTTTCATAAGTTGCTGGACAAGCTTTGCTTGTCTCCCCAAAAACTGAAGTTTTTGAACTGCCTTATCTAAAAATATTTTTAAGACCTCTTCTAATTCGAATTTTATATTAGATTCCTTAAAAGACATGGAAACGTGATTAAATGCGGCGGATGACGTTTCAATCATTATCCGGCAAAAAACAATCTAAATTAGATTATGCTCATTACTATAATTAGGTTCACCAATATTTTCCGTAATAGAAGTTCTTAAAGCTGATAAAATTAAAAGTGTCTCATTGTTCCACCAGCGATTTATATTATGTTTTAAGCATTTAACAGCGCCTCCAACATTGAATGTATTTCTTGCCTTATGGCCTTGGAATTATTAATTTGGAATTAATTATTTTGCTATACTCTTTTGTCCAATTTAAAACGTTTTCTTTAATATTTGCATTTTTAATTTCTGAAAAAATAATTCTTCCATCAAGCGATAGTTTTTTCTTTCCCTGATTTTGTTGATGTTTTGTATGACCACTCAGCAAATGCACGATCATTATACTCAAGTGAACTTATCAATATTTCTTTAAAAAGATTTTCGCATCCTTTACCAATCTGGCGGTATATTGAAGTCATACCGCCAGCCGCTTTATGAGCAGCGTACATTAAATTGCTATTTAAGCCGCACCATGAATAAAATGAATCTGCATTATATAAAGTAATAAATTGACTCAAACCAAGTCCGTTTTCCTTGTTTCCGCGCCCAAATTTTGGTTTATATTTTTTACAAATTCTTAGAGGATCAAGAAATTTTTTAAGATATAAACCTTCATTATGCATAAAATCTCCTCAATTGAATCATTTTAACGCAGTGTAGCATAATATCTTTTTTTTATTAAGATGAATGTGCCCGCCGCCGCCCGCACAGCGTGTTTTCATGCGCTACGCGCTATCATCCCGTAAGTTTTCTACGGCGCAAAGTGTGGGGTTACCGCGCCGGCGGCAGGCGCGCGCGGCATAGCAGGCTGTTCCATCGCCAGAGCAAGGGACCCTGTTTTGCGCGGACGAGAAACAGATTTTTTATTGTTTCAAAGTCCTTTTCACCCATAAAACTGTGAATCGCGCCGCCCCAGCTTGATTTTTCTTTGTTGAACCACGCTAAAATGTCTCGCTCTGCAAGAAGACGCTCCTCTTTTTGAGCGGCGACGCTGATTTTAATATCAAAACCAGCGTCATGAAACGAAGATTCAACAGTTTGAGCGTTCCAGAACAAACTCTCTTCCGCGCCAGAGCCTTGTTGCGCGGCAAAAAACGCATTTTCCGCCTGTTTTAGCCCCGCGATAAGAGCGCCGTCCACACTCAAAAGGCCGTCGGCGGCTTCCGCCTCCACTATGCGCGAAAGCCTTTCACCTGCTTCGGGCGGCGAAGCCAGAAAGACGAGACATCCGCCGGGGGCAAGCAGACGCGCCGCGGAGACAGCGAAGTCCCCGATAACGGCGGCGGAAACCCTTATTCCGCGCCACGGTTCGCGGACAAGGATGCAGTCAAAAGCCGCGCAGTCAAAAAAATCACCAGCCTCTTTTGGAGAAGGCGCGGACAAGGCGGTGTGAACGGCGATTTTTGGAAGCTCCGTTTCATCGAAAGATGCCGTGTCCGCGAAACGCAGCAAAGTTTCGCGGGAAGTTCCGGTTGAAACACAGGCGGCGCAAAGACCCTCCGGCGCCCGGCGCAGACCTTCCCAGACAAGCAGCCCGTCGTCCGCCTTGAGTATCAACAGGCGGTCGTGCCGCTTCGGGGCGGCTTCTTTCATTATCATGTCGCGGTCCGAAAGCAGCAAGGAACTTCGCCCCGATTCAAGACGACGCGCCCATGCCTCTACCCCCTTGCTTTGGGGCGACCATGACAAGTGCTCGCCGTCTCCCGCCAGAGCCGCCTCGCCAAGCAGCGCCGCCGCTTGAAGCTCGCGCTTTCGCAACACCTCGTTTCGTATCGTTTCCTCATATCCGCTGTGAGACGGAGTATAAAACAACTTCCCCTGTAAAGCGGACGGCAGGTATTGCTGCGCCCGCCAATGCTCGCGGTATGCGTGAGGGTAAACATAACCCTCGCCATGCCCAAAGCTGTCTTTATCACGACTTGGGTCGCGCAGGTGGGACGGAACCTCGGCATCCTCTTTTTCCACAACAGCGAGCGCGTCAAAAAACGCCATGGCGCTGTTAGATTTAGGCGCGGTCGCAAGGTAAAGACAGGCTTCGGCAAGCGGATAGTTCCCCTCCGGGAAGCCGATGCGGTCAAAAGATTCGGCGCAAGAGATTACCACTCCCAGCGCCTGCGGGTCGGCAAGCCCCACATCCTCGCTTGCCAGAATTATCATACGGCGGAATATAAACGCCGGATCCTCGCCCGCCCGCAGCATCTTCGCAAGCCAGTACAAGGCGGCGTCCGGGTCGCTGCCGCGGACACTCTTGATGAACGCGCTTATCGTATCAAAATGATAATCACCGTCTTTATCATACAGAACGGCGCGGCGCTGTATACTTTCTTCCGCGGCGTTCAGCGTTATATGAATTTCGCCGTCTTTGTTTGGAGGCGTTGTTTCAACCGCCAATTCCATAGCGTTAAGCAAAGACCGCGCGTCTCCGCCCGCCACCTCGATAAGATGTTCCAGAGCGCCGTCTTCAAAACTGACATTGAGTCTGCCATACCCGCGTTCCGCGTCCGCCAGCGTCCGCCGCGCCGTAATCATCAAAGCGTCTTTATCCAGAGCCTTCAACTGAAAGACGCGGCTGCGGCTTACAAGAGCGCGGTTCACCTCAAAAAACGGATTTTCTGTTGTCGCGCCCACCAGAATCACCGTGCCGTTTTCCACCCACGGCAACAGAGCGTCTTGCTGCGCTTTGTTCCAGCGGTGAACTTCGTCAACAAACAGTATGGTCCGCCGCCCGTACAGTCCGCGCCGCTCCGAGGCGCGGGTTATCGCGTCCCGTATATCCTTTATGCCGGAAAGCACAGCGTTTAGACTTTCAAACCAAGCCTTCGTTGTGTTTGCGATTACACGGGCAAGACTCGTTTTGCCCGTGCCGGGCGGCCCGTAAAAAATGAGTGAAGAAAGCCTGTCCGCCTGTATCGCCCGCCGCAGGAGGCGACCCTGCCCCACGATATGGTCCTGACCGGTTATGTCGTCAAGAACACGCGGCCGCATACGATCGGCAAGCGGCGCTCCGGAGTCTGTAGGCGCTGTTCCGGAAAAAAGGTCGCTCATACTAAATCCTTTCAGACAGCATATACCGGAAACGCGGGGAATCAAAGCCGCAAATCCGAATACAGGAACAGCCCGCTTTATATGGACGCGCTTTCAAGATCCAAAATAACAGCGCCGCTTTTAGCGTCCCTCGGCGGTTTGAGCGGACGCTCTACCTGAAACAAACTTCCCTGCTTGTATTTTTCTACAAGCGCCCTGCCGCCCCGCGCCAGCGTCAGCCCCTCTTCGGAACAGGCGTAGCGCCCCAGTCTATTCTCCGGCAGCGAAAAAGCGTCAGAGATTATGCGAACATTCAACAATTTTCCTTCCGCCTTTTTTTGCCGCTTTTTAGCGGCGAACAGGAAGGAAAGAGTCACCTTTTCCTTAGGCAGCGCGGCTTGCGCGGAAAGTTTGCTTAAAGCCGCGGGCGCGTCGTCTGTGTCAAAATTGAAGTGACACCATTTTTGACCGCGCCGCCCGCCCCGCATGGGACATTTATCCGGAGCCGGACACGGCGCTTCTATCGCGGTACCCTGGTCAATGAACGCCTGCCGCATAAAACTCAAAAATTGAGCCGGACGAGGCGCTCCCGGTTCAAGCACAAGAATACGCCCCGTCTCGCCGGCAAGATTCAAGAGCAGGCGCGTGAATCTTCGAGCCGCGCCGTTAAGCGCTGCTGTATCAGCCTGAGGCGTTTTCTGAAACATCTCGTTACAAACATTCACGGCGCAGACCAGCGCGGCGGAGCTGTCCGTCAACCTTTCTCCAAGAGCGGCGCGGCGCGTTTTTATCCGCCAAGCGCAATTTTCCTCCGAGCCCTGCCCCGCAAGCTCAAAAAACAACTTTTTACCAGCCTCCAGCGCAGCGCCGCTCTTGTCCAAGCAGACAAAACTCAATGGCGCGGCGCGTAATTCCGGCAGCGCAATCCAAAACGAAACCGGCAATGTCAGCGGCCCCGACCCCAAATCAATTATTTCAAGGCCGCCAGTTTGCGCGCGCGCCAAACCGTCCAAGGACAAGGACGGCAGCAGGCGGGATAATCTAAACACATTCCACGGCAGAAAATAGCGCAGATAAGCGTGAAGCAGAGCGGGGTCGCTCATATAACCGCTGGTTAGACCGGAGCGCTCTTTCGTCAACAGGCTGGAAAGACGCTCAATGTTTTTTGGAAGTTCAAGCAAAAAGCGGCGTTTCAACGGAAATGCCGCGTCAATCGCCGGCAGCAGCCGCTCCATTTCATCACACGCGGCGGGTTTAAGCGGCGGAAAAAGTGAATTCATGGTTTGCCGTCAAGCAGTGAAACTACAGCGTTCACAATGGAATCCGTATCCGCCAGCGCCCCCTTGCCGGTGTCGCCGCACACAAGTTCGGATTCTTTTGGCTCCGCGAACAAAACCCCATAGGACTTTAATTTTTTTACATTATGCTGAACCGCCGGATTTTCCCACATCGCCGTATTCATGGCGGGACAGATAAGGATAGGCTTGTCCGCCGCCATTGCCGTAAGGACGGTGGACAACATATCGTCCGCGACGCCGGAAGCCAGCTTCCCAATGATGTTGGCGGTGGCGGGAGCTACAACGGCAATGGCGGCGCCCTTCGCCAAAGAAATATGGCGGATGTCCTCGTAAAAAACATCTTCAAAGAGATCGGTGTAAACTTTGTGCTTTGTCAAACTCTGGAAGGTAAGAGGACTTATGAAACGCTCCGCGCTTTTAGTCATAATAACCCGTACAGAAAAACCGCGTTTAACAAGAAGGCGCGTAATTTCCGCCGCTTTGTACGCCGCTATACTGCCGGTTACGCCAAGCAAAACATTTTTCACGCGCGCCCCGCGTTTAACAGCCCGTTTAATTTAGCCGCGATTCCACGCGCAATTTCACCCTTTGTTTCAAACTCAATATAGCTTTTATCTTTATCCACCAAATACGCCCTATGTTCTGTTTCTGTAATAAATTTTTTGTCGTTCGCCACGACAAAGGCGCAGTGATTTTTTTGTAAAAGATTATACGCCGCGTCTATTAACTCCACCTTAGGCGCGTCGCATAAAAGTTTAAAACCCACAAGCAGGGCGCGCGGGGCAAGCTCCGGAAATATCGAGATTATTTTAGGCGCGGGCTCCAGAAAAAGTATAAGCTCATTTTCGGCGGAACTTATTTTTTTCCCGCGTTCCAATTCCGCGCCGCCGCCTGTTTTTATGGATTTAACACGATAATCGCTTACCGCCATCGCGTGAACTATGCCGGCAACCTCGTTATTCACCAGCACGTTTGTTAGCGCGTCCACTGTGGAAGAAGTATCGCTCACTTGAATAATCTCCGCTTTCCCGGAAAGCGGACGCGCCGCGCCTGTCGCGCGCACATAAAATATTTTGTCGCAGTCGTCTAACCCGGCCAAAGCATCGCAGATCAAACTGCCAAGAACGCCCGTCGACCAATTCGTTATACAACGCGCCTCGTCAATTTTCTCCCGCGTTCCGCCGGATGTTACCAAAAAATTAATTTCTTACTATCTCCGAAATCTTTTTTAACCCTTGCAAAATGAGCTGCCTGTCAACATATTGAAACACGCCGGTAATAGGTTGCAGCACACTGTTAAGCCCGCCCGTAGCAATCACGGAAATCCCGTCCGGCGAGATATTTTCCACCGCCGCCATATCGCTTTTCATGCGGGACAGCAAATACTCGACAAGCCCCTTGTAGCCAAGCACTATGCCTGACTGAATCGCCTGCACGGTGTTTTCTCCCAGCGACGAGGCGGGCGCTTCCAGCGGCACTATAGAAAGCTGCGCCGTGTTCGCGGACAGAGCTTTGACCGCGGTGCCAAGACCCGGCGCAAACGCGCAGCCGAGTATCAAGCCGTCTTTTCCCACGCAAGTAAAAGTAAGCGCCGTGCCAAAATCAACGATGACGCACGGCCCCTTAAAGCGCGTATACGCAGCGACAGCGTTGCAGATTAGATCCGTGCCAATCTCGTAAACACGGGCGGCGGGCGGCTTCACCGGCAGTTTATCATAAATCGCGTGATTCACAAGCAGCGGTTTTTTACCCGTCAATTTTTTTATCATGTTGACGAAAGGACCTATCAAGGCCGGCACAACGGAACTCATCGTTGATGAAACTATCTCTTCCGGCTGCACCCCAATATCGCGCAGCAGCGAGCGGAAAATTATTCCGTACTCGTCCCCCGTCCTGTGCGCGTCTGTAAAGACACGCCCAATCTCTATAATCTCGTCCCCGCGAAAAAGCGCCGCGACAATATTTGTATTTCCAATATCAATGACAAACAGCATAACTACCTGCAACTAAGGCTGAAATTTACGGCTTGGCGTGATAAACGCCGCCGCGCACAGGCGGCGTTTATCATGACGCGGACAGCCTTACCGTTCTATATCCTCAGCAGTTTACTGTAAACATCGAGCGCTTCATCGCCGGATTTTCCGGAAAGAACCTTTTTGGTAAGAATTTTGCCAAGCTGCACACCTTCTTGATCGAAGCTGTTCAAATTCCAAACAAAACCTTGAAACATGATTTTATTTTCAAAATGAGCAAGCAGCGCCCCCAATGCCCTTGGCGTAAGCCGGTCGCCGTGAATCAAACTTGACGGACGCTCGCCGGGAAACTGCTTGTTCGGATTCGAGTCGTCCTGCCCCTTGGCGAACGCGACAATCTGAGCGGCAAGATTCGCCTTAAGTTTAGTAGTGCTGCTGGAGCCGTCCAACACAATATCATCGTCCAACTGACTCTCCTTAAAGCCAATGAATTGCAGAGGCGCAATATCAGTCCCCTGATGCAAAAACTGGTAAAAAGAGTGCTGCCCGTTTGTTCCGGGCTCCCCGAATACAACAGGACCTGTTTCATAGGCGATAGCGCCGCCATAGCGATTTACACGCTTGCCGTTGGATTCCATGTCAAGCTGCTGCAAATGCGCCGGAAAACGCGAAAGCGCCTGACTATACGGCAGAACCGCCGTATAAGGCAGCCGCAGGAAATTTCGTTCCCAAACACCTATAAGCGCGTCCAGCATGGCCGCGTTTTTACGAATATCCGGTTCAAGCGCATTTTTATCCGACTCGTGAGCGCCCTGTAAAAAATCTTTGAACACCGCGGGGCCGAAGGCTGTCGAAATAATCACCCCGCCCGCGCCGGAACTGGACGAATAACGCCCCCCGATAAAATCGTCAATGTAAAACGAATCAAGATAAGAACTGTTATGCGCAAGCGGACTTGTTTCGCTCGTTACCGCGACAATATGCTTGCTGGGGTCGAGCCCCGCTTTTTTCAATTTATCCTTTACAAAAAGCTCGTTAGCCAAAGTTTCCTGCGTCGTCCCGCTTTTTGAAACCAGCACGAATAAGGTTTCGTCAAGCGGAATAGAATTTATCACCGCCGAAGCGTCGTCAGGATCGACATTGGAAATGAATTTTGCCTTCAGGCAAGGCGTGAGGTTTTCTTTTTTCGCCCAATTTTCAAGGGCGATGTAGAGGGCGCGGGGGCCCAAATCGGAACCGCCAATCCCTATCTGCGCGACGTGAGTAAATTTTTTCCCCGCGCCGCCTTTTATCTTCCCGCTGCGGACGGCCTCCGCAAAAGTGGAAAAGCGTTCAAGCTCTTCTTTATAAAAATCACCTATATTTTTTCCGTCCGCTATAACATCTTTTCCAAGCTGCCCGCGCAAAAGTTGATGCAGAACCTTGCGGTTTTCACCGGTGTTCATAACTTCGCCGTCAAGTAAAAGTTTGTACTTTCCAATCAATTCCTGCTCGTCCGCAAGCGCCTGAAGCAGGGCGGCAACATCATCGCTGACTTTTTTTGCAGCCCAGTTATAAACCAGCGAATCCGCCATAGGGACGGAGCATTTTAACACACGCTCCGCGCTAAGATTTTGACGAAGATTAAAATCTATCTTCGCCGCCGCCGCCAACTTATTATAAACCGTCGTTTTGTCCAGATTGATATATTGCACGATTTTGCCTCCAAATTAAGGGGATTTTTATGTTAAAAGTCTACCCGCCCAGTTTAACGAAGGTCAAGCGCCCGCCGCCGGACGCGGCAATTCTCATTTTAACCACAACAGACCAACGGTCTGTCCGCGCGAATTACACGAACAAATCCGATACAATACATGGAGAAAAACAAAGTTTCCCAAAAGCGGAAATCATCAGAATTGTCCGTTAAACTCCCTTCGTTGTTAGTGTCGTTGGTGTGGTTAGAGGCTAATCTAAAATGAGAATTCCCGGCAATCCATACTTCACTATTGTTTATTCAATGGGTACACTAACTGTAATGAATTTGGAAGCTTTTATACTCGGCTCCGGCGGAATGATGCCCTTGCCCAACCGGCATCTTACTTCAGTTTTATTGCGGCGTGAAGGAGATCTATTTCTATTTGACTGCGGAGAAGGGACGCAAGTCTCGCTGCGCCGCCTTAACCTTCGCTGGAAAAAAATTTCGGCGATTTTTATCAGCCATACTCACGCCGACCACATAACCGGCTTGCCCGGACTTTTAATGCTGTCGTCTCAAGTTGAACGCGACGAGCCCATGTATATAATCGGGCCGCCGCGCATCTCCGAATACATACAATCAAGCATGGATGTACTCGATATGTATATAAATTACGAAGTCATCGTGCGTGAAATTACCGAAGCAGGTGTTGTTTTTGAAGGCGACGGCTTCCGAATACGAGCGTTCCCGCTGCGCCATACAAAACCCTGTTATGGATACACACTCGAAGAAGATACCCGCCCCGGCGAATTTTATCCAGAAAAAGCGCTGGCGCTGAATGTTCCCAAAGGGCAGCTTTGGTCAAAACTGCAAAACGGTGGAATGGTAACATCCAGCTCCGGAGCCGGGATATATCCAAACGACGTAATGGGACCGCCGCGCAAAGGACGCAGATTTTCGTTTGTTACCGATACCCGTTACTTTGACGGCATCGCCGAAAACGTGAAAGACGCCGACCTCCTTGTATGCGAAGGAATGTTTGAACACTCTCTGGCGGAGGATGCCTGCGAAAAGGGGCACATGACGGCTGTACAGGCGGCTCAAACCGCGCGGGACGCCGCCGTAAAAAAACTGGCGCTCATTCACTACAGCCCCCGGTACAACGAACATGACTTGAACATCCTGTTAAAAGAGGCGCAGGCGCTGTTCCCCCCTACAGTTTTAAGCCGCGACAGAGCCGTCCATACCATTGAATATACGGAATGAGCGCCGGGCGGCAAAACCCCGCCGCCGAAAAACCGCGAAAAGCACACTAAAGAAACGCTGATTTATTCGCTGGGGGGGGGGGGGTGAATACGAATAAATCAGCGCTTCCCCAGCGCTTCAATTTACAGTACAATCTGAACAATTATGATAGAACTTAAAGGTATCCCGTCGTCAAACGGCTTAGTCATAGGCAAAGCCCTGCTTTATTTGGAAGATACCTTGCCGGAAATACCCCGCTATAAAATCGAAAAGACGCAAATAAACGAAGAATGGGAGCGTTTTTTGTCCGCCACCGCCGGCATAACAAATAAAATCCGGCAAAAACTTGCAAAACCTGCAATTAAAAGCAGTAAAGAACGAGGGGATATACTTAAAGCGCGGCTTTTGATGTTTGAAGATATTGAATTCCACGAAAACATTGAAAACGCGCTTAAAAACAAGCTGCAAAATATTGAAAGCGTAGTTTGGGAAATTTCGCAGAATCTTGTAGATAAACTATCGCTTTTGCCTAGCGCGGAGTTCAGAGAACGCGCCGCCGACATCTCCGACATGGCGCGCGAACTGCTAAACAAATTGCTATCTGTTCAACACTTTTCGCTTGCGAGTTTAACCGAAGCCGTGATAGTAGCGGCGCGCGACATTGCGCCGTCTCAAGCGCTCGCCATGGATAAAAATTTCGTAAAGGCAATAGTAACAGACGCGGGCAGCAGTACATCGCACACAACAATTATTGCGCGTTCATTAGGGATTCCCGCAGTAGTGGGAACCACATCCGGCTCTACTCAAATAAAAACCGGAGATATTCTGATTGTGGACGGCGATAAAGGACTCGTGTTCATCAATCCTGATAAAAAAACACTTTCGCTATATAAAAAATTGATAAAAGAAAACGACGTTCATTTGAAAACCGCAAAATCGCTGATAGGACAAGATACCGCGACAACTGACGGGAAACGATTCACATTGAAAGTGAACATGGAAACTCCGTCCGAACTGGAAAAAGCAATAGATATTGGCGCGGAAGGAGTGGGGCTTTACCGTTCCGAATTCATTTTTTTGACAGAAGGCAGGGCGGCAAGCGAAGAAAATCAATACCACGCCTACAGCGAGATGTTGAAAGCCGCGAAAGGACTGCCGGTTACAATACGAACTCTTGACGCAGGCGGCGACAAAATCATCCCATCTTTGTTTCAGGGTGTAGATGAAAAAAATCCGATTTTGGGCTGGCGCTCTATACGCTTCAGCCTTTCTAGGCCGGACATTTTCATGACGCAGTTACGCGCCATCTTACGCGCCTCTGTTCACGGGACGGTGCGAATACTGTTCCCGCTGATTTCAGGAATTGAAGAGATGGAACAAGCGCTTGGATTTCTGGAAGAAGCAAAGTCCGGTTGCGACGCTAAAAACCAGCCTTACAGCGATTCAATTCTTACCGGCGCAATGATAGAAGTTCCCTCCGCCGCTCTTGTCGCGGATTCGCTGATAAAAAAATCCGATTTCTTTTCTATAGGCACCAACGACCTCGTTCAATATACACTTGGAGTAGACCGCGGCAACGAAAAAGTAAACTACCTAGCGCAGCCCGAACATCCCGCCATTTTGCGCCTCATAAAGATGACGATAGACGCCGCCCACAAAGAAGGAAAACCCGTGTCCGTATGCGGCGAGACGGCGGGAGACGCGAGGTTTGCCCCGCTGCTTATAGGACTCGGCTTGGACGAGTTCAGCATGAACGCGGCATCGCTCTATGAGGTTAAACGAATAATCCGCGAGAATTCTTTTGCCGAATGTCAAAAACTTGCCGAAAAAGCGCTATGCTGCGCATCCGCGAAAGAGGTCGCGCTATTGTTGAACTTGGGAATAAATCAGCGGAGCTAAGCTACATTTTTAGCTTTTTAAGCAGCATGGATTTTAGTTTTGAAGCGCCCGCAAGCTCATGCTCTAAGGCAAGCGCCGATTCACAGTCGGAAAGCGCCTGCGGATAATCTTCCAAATGATAATAAGCCTCGGCGCGCCGGTAAAAGCAATACGGCTGAAACGGATTTATTTTTATAGAAGATGTAAAATCGTCCACAGCGGCGTCGTACTGCTGCAACACAAGACGCACAACCCCGCAATAATACGCCGCTTGATGCGCTTTTTCGTTAAACTGTAGCGACAAATTAAAATCTTTTATCGCCTCCTCGTATAAAGACTGCGCAAAAAAAGCCATACCCCTGTGCTTGTGGATGAGCGACGCCGTAACACCATCCGGTACAAGAGCCAAAATGTGCGAATAGTAAGAAATCGCCTCAGAAAAATTCCCGCGGTTATGCGCGTAAAGGGCGTTAAGCAATAAATCGTCAATCGTAGTATTCGCCTTGTCCAAATTATATTCTTTCTCCGGCGCTTTATGGTCAGCTTTATCAAACAAGAAAGCGTCGGCGAACTGTTCAATTTTATTGTAAAAAGATTCCTTTCGCTTTCCCAACTGGCCGTTAAAATGATGCTGATATGTGCGTATTTCCTGAAATATAGTATCGGCAAGCGAAAGACTAGCGTTTATCGCCGCCAGTTTACGCTTCATAGGATAGTCAAACGGACGAA
>JAIRZA010000139.1 GCA_031267475.1 Spirochaetaceae bacterium
TGCAGGTGATTTGCAAGAAGGCGTCCCGCGTTGTGTCTATTATTTTTGTATGTGTCTCCGGGGTTTCCCAACAGAGCGACTAGTTTTATTTTTTTCACTGGACAACCTGACTTAAGGCCCGGCGTTAAAAACTTGTGTCTTAATCCGCCTTGCTTTATTATTTATCTTGTTTTCCAGCGGAAAATGTTTTTCGCTGGAAAATTACTAAAAAACCACATTAGAGCGGCAACGTTGCTTTATACAATAATATAGTCTGGTGAATTAGTAAAGAATTTGGATTTGATGTATCGTTTTGTCCGGCAGGATGGCGGAAACATTGTTCAAAAAAAGAAGTTCCTGAGCAACTCTGATTTTTTTTAGTTACATTTGAGTACACCGTTTGTTAGATTCTTATTAAGTTAATGCTGGATAAACCGATTTTACATTAAGGGGGTTTATATACCTTCTACAAAAGGAATGGATTATGCAAAAGAATATATTTTTTTTGGTTTTGTTACCGGTTTTTATAAGTTTTCACGCCTGTACGGTTGAAACATTGGAAATGCCTAATGATACTGACGCTGGCAAGGTGTTTGCCGAAGCCGAGCTTGCCGCTGTTGGCACAAGCGCCGTAAATGCTAGCGCGGAAAAATATGATGTTACATTCAACATAGCCGGCGGACAGACTGGCGGTACGCCGTTATCCGGTTGTTATATTAATATTGCAGAATTGCTGATAGACGGGTCTTTTCCACAGAGCAGCATAAAAGATATTCGTGTTGCAGGTAACAGGCAAACTGGTTTTAACCTTGTGGTTCCAGCAAGATTATGGATGGCGGGGGATAAGCCGCTGTCCGAAGCTGGTACAATTCAAATAAATGTTCGCGGGGCTTATCTGGATTACGATGAGGAAGAGCCCGTTGATCCGGTGTTTTCCAGTGAAAAAAAATCTATTATAGTTACATCCAGCGATTGGGAGTCTATATTGGAGCCAGCAGCGCTTCTGAGCAAAACGGCTGAAACGTTTGCCGCCGGTACTATAAACACCAGCAAGATGTTGAACTTGGCGGTAGAAGGGGGTTCGGCCGTTCTTACTAACAGCAGTACGCTTGGCGGCTCCGCCATTGTGCTGCCGCCCAATATTATGCTGACGGCGGGGGGGACGGCGGCGGCGGCGGGTACTCAGGCGGATTTTTTGGGGCCGGTAGGCTCGCTGGTTTTATTTACCGACGCTGGCGGCACAATTAAGATTGTTGACACAGGCTCATCCTCCTATACTGACGACGGGCAGGGTACGTTGGCGCTCGTATTCAAGACTGTTAGGAATAATGCATTTACGCTTACTAATACTGGTGTTAATCCTTCCGGCTCTTTGAGTTATGATATTCCGCAATTCAATGTTCTGGTTAACATAAACAGGGGGCAGTAGCATCAGGCTGACCGGCGACGCGCTTTAGGTTATACGCTATTGAATCTACGAGCGCGAGGCAGCTTGCCGCTATAACATCGGCTGAAACTCCTACTGTTGTCCATGACGACGCGCCGTTGCTTGATTCGATCAGCACGCGCACTTTAGCGGCGGTAGCGTCTTTGCCGTTTATTACACGCACTTTGTAATCTGTTAAACGCATCTTCGCCAATTCCGGATAAAAGCGCAGCAGTCCGCGCCGCAAGGCTCTGTCCAGCGCGTTTACAGGGCCGTCTCCTTCCGCCGCCGCCATTTCATACTGCCCGTTTACCAGAACTTTTACCCACGCATGGCAGCACTCCAAAAGTTCCCCAGCCGGGTATTCGCTTTGTACTCTAAACGCTATAACATCAAAAAAATTCTTGTACAAACCTAATTCTTTATACACAAGGATTTCAAAGCTGGCATCCGCTCCTTCAAACGCCCAGCCTTCCGCCTCCAGTTCTTTAAGCCGGATCAAAAGAGTGTCTATCGCGGGGTGATTCTTATCAATCCCCACGCTGAATTCCCGCACTCGCTCGGCTACCGCCGCTCTGCCGCCTTGCTCGCTCATTAAAAATCGTCGTCCGTTTCCGACCGACGACGGGTTGATGTGTTCAAATGAAGAGCGTATTTTTAGAATGGCGTCCGCGTGCATTCCCGCTTTATGCGAAAAAGCGTGATCCCCGATGTACGGCATATCATCGCTCAGTACACAGTTTGCTATTTCGGCTACTCTCCGGCTTACACTGGTAAGGTGTTCAAGATTTCCGTCCGGCAGGCAGCGCAGTCCCATCTTCAACTCAAGGCTGGGTATCAAGGCCGCAAGGCAGGTGTTTCCGCACCGCTCGCCAAAGCCTAGCAGCGTCCCTTGCACCTGAGCGCAGCCTGCCTCCAGCGCCGCGATGGAACAAGCGATGGCGAGGCCGGAATCATTGTGCGCGTGGATGCCAATGGGCGGCGGCGCGTCATGCTTTTGAATTACGCCGGCTGCTTTAAGAACGCCGCCGGCTATCGCGCTTGGGAAGCTGCCGCCGTTGGTGTCGCAAAGGATTATCCGCGCCGCGTCGGCCTGCACCGCTGTATTTACGCTTTTTAGCGCGTAGCCGGCGTTTTGTACGAGTCCGTCAAAAAAATGCTCGGCGTCAAAAAAAACTATCCGGCCCTCGCTTCTCAAAAAATCAATGGTTTCAGTTATCATGTCCAGATTTTCGTCAAGGCTTGCGCGTAAGACTTCCGTTACGTGCAACGCGGATGTCTTGCCAAAAATGACCACTGTTTCAGTTTCCGCCGATAAAAGTTCCGCAAGCTGCTTGTCGTCCCGCGCCGCCGTCCCTTTTTTTCTGGTTGAGCCAAACGCGCACAGGCGGGCGTTCTTCAAACGTAGTTTTTTTGCCTGTTTGAAAAAATCCGCGTCTTTGGGATTGCTGCCCGGGTTTCCCGCTTCTATCCACATAATTCCTAATTCATCCAGCGCTTCCGTTACGGCGAGTTTATCACGCGCCGAAAAACTAATGCCTTCTCCCTGCGCGCCGTCTCTCAGCGTGGTATCGAATATTTCAATTTGATTTTTATTCATGTCGTCATTCATGTCGTCTCCGAAACGTAATGGGTCTGGTCGAAAACATAAGTTTCCACGCCGGCTAAAAACGAACCTGAATGTTCGCGTCGCCGGGCAAGCCTCGTATCAAGTATAAATAATTACCTGAATTTTTGAAAGAACGGAGTATGAAAGCGCGGGAATTCCCATTTTAGACTAACCACCAACCACACTCACAACTAAAAAACCGCTTCCATGTGCTGCGCCTGTCCAGTAATACCCCGGCGAATTGACGCGGGATGTTATAAAACTTTCTATGAAGTATAATTTCAGTATGTCCGCTGAACAGATTCGCCGCGCCCGCCGCCGGTTTGGTATATTTCATAATATGAATACGCCCTCTAAAAAAAAGATAATTAGGATAACGCTTATAGTATGCGCCGTGTTTTTTATTATTGCCGGAATAGCGCGGGGCGACGCGTCCGCTCTGTGGCGAAAAGCTGTATTCATTTGCATGGAGTGTATAGGCATTGCTTAAACGGCGCATAATACAAACACTGTCTCTGCTGCTCTATAACGCGGACATAGTTAAATTCAAAACCGGCTCTATCTCAAAAAGCCCGCTAAAAAACGTATGCGTTCCCGGCTTAAATTGTTATTCTTGCCCGGGCGCGATAGCGTCTTGCCCGCTTGGCGGCTTGCAAAACGCCTTAGCGGAAGGCCGCGTCCCGTTTCTTGTCGGCGGTATAATTTTGCTGTTCGCGGTGATGCTTGGCAGAACAGTATGCGGCTTCCTTTGCCCCGTAGGTCTTGCGCAGGAACTTTTATACAAGATACCATCGCCCAAAATGCAAAAAAATCACATAACACGCAGATTGACTTTACTGAAATACGGTTTCCTCGCAGTTTTGGTGATTGGGCTGCCGCTCGCAAGCTTCGCCGCTCAAGGCTACGGCGCTCCGTTTTTTTGTGAACTTGTTTGTCCGGCGGGCACGCTCGAAGCGGGACTGCCGCTCGTTTTAACAAACGAGGATATCCGCGGCGCGGCAGGCATCCTTTTCATCTGGAAAGTTGGCGTTCTTATCGCTATTACCGCGTTGTGCGTATTCTGTTTTCGCGCTTTCTGCCGCTTCGTCTGCCCGCTTGGGGCATTGTACGGCTTATTCAACAAGTACGCCGTATTCGGACTGCGGCTTAACGAGGCAGTCTGCAATCATTGCGAAAAATGCGTAAAACATTGCAAAATGGACATAAAATCCGTAAACGACCGTGAATGTATACGCTGCGGGCAGTGCGCGAGCGCCTGCCCTTCACAGGCTTTAACACACACGTTCTTAAAAAACAGTTCAAATGAGGCTGTTCCAAAACTTCAGTTTTTGGAACAGCCTCAAATAACAAGGAGAAAAAATGAACTCAGTCAAATTTAATATCCACGCGCTAAAAAAAATCATCCTATGCGCCGTCGCGATGACGACCGCCGCGTTCGTGTCCGCGAATGAAATTGTACGAGGCCAAACAGCCCCCGATTTTACATTCACAAGCGCTGTTCCGCCGTTTAAGCAACAAAAACTTTCCGACTATCGGGGAAAACCAGTCGCGCTGCATTTTTGGGCTACATGGTGCGGCCCCTGCATCCGTGAATTGCCGCTCATTGCCGGCCTTTCTGCAAAATCAGACGATATTACAGTTCTCGCGGTAAACTGCGGCGAGCCGGAAAAAGATGTTTCTTCATTCCTTTCAAAAAGAAAGATTAAGTTAAACCTCGTGCTGGACGAAAACGGCGAGATTTCAAACTTGTACAACATAACCGCCATCCCGCAAACTTTCATGATAGACGCCGACGGTGTTATACAGTCGGCGCAAACCGGCTCTTATAACAAAAAAGGGTTAGACCAGGCGGTTTCCGCTCTTCTAAAGAATGAACCGTCCCCGCCTGAAGGCCGGAGAATTAGACCCAGCCTCTAAAATCGCTCTGAC
>JAIRZA010000074.1 GCA_031267475.1 Spirochaetaceae bacterium
CCGGTAAAAGGAATTATCCATGCAAAAAGGCAGATTTGGCATTTACGGAGGACAGTACATCCCCGAAACACTTATAAACGAAATTATCGCGCTCGAGACAGCGTACAACCACTTCAAAAACGACGCGGACTTTCGGACCGAACTAGATGATTTGCTGCATAATTACGCCGGCAGACCATCGCGCCTGTACTTTGCCCGTAAAATGACCGACGATTTGGGCGGAGCCAAGATATATCTTAAGCGCGAAGACTTGAATCACACAGGGTCGCATAAAATCAACAATGTTTTAGGACAAACACTGCTTGCGAAACGCATGGGCAAGACGCGCGTCATTGCGGAAACAGGCGCGGGGCAGCACGGAGTCGCGGCCGCTACAGCGGCCGCGTTGCTTGGCATGGATTGCGAGATTTTCATGGGTGCGGAAGACACGAAGCGGCAGGCGCTCAACGTATACCGCATGGAACTGCTTGGAGCAAAAGTCCACGCCGTTACCAGCGGCACCCAGACATTGAAAGACGCTGTGAACGAAACCATGCGCGAATGGACGCGGCGTGTGCACGACACACATTATGTGCTTGGCTCTGTGATGGGACCGCACCCGTTCCCCATCATGGTGCGCGATTTTCAGAGCGTTATTGGACAAGAGGCGCGGGAGCAGATACTGGCCGCCGAGGGACGACTGCCCGCCGCGGTTACAGCCTGCGTAGGCGGCGGAAGCAATTCCATCGGGATCTTTTATCGCTTTATCGAAGATAAATCAGTAAGACTCATAGGCTGCGAGGCCGCCGGTCTGGGAATAGAAACAGATAAACACGCGGCGGCGATAGCGAAAGGAAGCGCCGGAGTTTTTCATGGTATGAAGTCGTATTTTTGCCAAGATGACGAAGGGCAGATTGCGCCTGTTTATTCGATTTCGGCAGGCCTAGACTATCCGGGCATAGGGCCGGAACACGCATTTTTGCATGATACAGGACGAGCCGAATATGTAAGCGTAACAGATGAACAGGCGGTTGAAGCGTTTGAATACCTTTCCCGCATGGAGGGAATTATTCCGGCTTTGGAAAGCGCCCACGCCGTAGCGTACACGCGCCTTCTTGCCCCGCGCTTCGGCAGGGACGAGAGCATAATCGTGTGTCTTTCAGGCAGAGGGGATAAAGACGCCGCCGCAATCGCGCGTTACCGCGGGAGGGACATACATGAGTAGAATAGCCGAAGCGTTCAGCAAGGGCAAGGTTTTTATCGGTTTTGTTACCGGCGGGGACCCTTCAATCGAAAAAAGCGAAGAATTTATTTTGAAAATGATTGAGGCGGGGGCGGGGCTTGTAGAGATAGGCGTTCCTTTTTCCGACCCGGTAGCGGAAGGCCCGGTGATTCAGGCGGCTAACGCGCGCGCTTTGACAGCCGGCGCTAGTCTTGAAAAACTGTTTGCGCTTGTTAAAAGACTGCGCGAAAAAACTCAGATTCCGCTGGTTTTTTTAACGTATTTTAATCCGGTGTTCAAATACGGAGTAGACGAATTTTTCAAGCAGTGCGCGAAAACAGGACTTGACGGCGTCATCATTCCGGATCTGCCATTTGAAGAAAGCGGCGAAGCGCGGGGCGCGGCGAATAAAAACGGCGTAGACCTGATTTCGCTTATAGCGCCGACTTCGGAGAACCGGATAAAAGAGATAGCGCAAAACGCGGAAGGTTTTCTGTATATAGTGTCGTCCATGGGCGTAACAGGCGCGCGCGCGGCGATAGAGACAGACTTGAAGCCCATAATCGCGGCGGCCAGGTCGCATACAAAGATTCCGCTGGCGGTAGGCTTCGGCATAAACACGCCTGAGCAGGCCGCGGACGTAGCCCGTATTGCGGACGGAGTGATTGTAGGCAGCGCCATTGTCAAAATTGCGGAGCGCTTCGGCGGCGAGGCGGGACGGCATATCTATGACTACGTTAAGTCAATGAAAGCGGGCGTGACCGGTTAAAGACCGGCAAAATGCCGGAAGTTTTATACGGCTTGTTCGACAAGCAACATGGTTGTCGAACAAGCCAAATAGGAGTTTTTATGGACAGTACATTAAAGGATTTGAAAGAGCGGCGGAGCATTCGCAAATACAAGGCGGAACAGATCAAGGACAGCGAGCTTGACGCCGTCCTTGAAGCCGGGACATGGGCGGCTAACGGCCACGGCAAGCAGTCAGCCGTGATGCTCGTCCTGCAAAACGCGGATAAAATCGCTCAGCTTGAAAAATTGAACGCGGCTGTTATTGGCAACCCTGAGGCTAAACCGTTTTATGGCGCTCCAACCGTGATTACTGTACTTGCCCGCAAGGAGCAGCCGACATGGGTCGACGACGGCAACATGGTGATAGCGAACTTGATAAACGCGGCGAGCGCTGTTGGAATAGGCTCGTGCTACATCTATCGCGCCAGCGCGATTTTTGACAGCGCGGAGGGTAAGGCGCTGTTGAAAGAGTGGGGGCTTGACGACGGCTATGGCGGCGTCGGCCATGTCATACTTGGCTACGCGGCTGAAAACCCCGCGCCCGCTCCGCGTAAAAGCGGGCGCGTCATAAAAATACGCTGATAAATGAGAGCCGTCTTAAAAGCTGTCCGCCGGACGCTTTTTATATGCTTGTTGTTTGCGAGCGCCGGCTCTTTGTACGCCGCGCCTTCGGACTCGCCGGTATATGTGAGCAATACCGGTAAAAAATATCACCGGATTGACTGCCGCTTGCTGCGGAATTCAAAACACGAGATAAGGTTTGACGACGCGGTGAATACGGGATACGCGCCCTGCGCCGTGTGCAAGCCCGCCGGCGGAAACGACGCTTTCAAGACGGACGCGGTCGCGGCGTACCGCGTGAATATTGCCGGTCTTGCTTCATACAGGCAGGCGGATATAAAAAAAATGTTAAGCGCAAAGGTTACCCGCCATGTTGACGGCGACACGGTGCATATCACTATTGAAAACCCGCCCGCCGGTTTGAACAGAATCGAGAAGATACGCATGATAGGCGTTGATACGCCCGAAACGAGGCATCCAAACAGGGCGCTGGAATATTTCGGAGTGGAATCAAGCGGTTTCACGAAAGACGCGCTGTTGAATAAAGACGTGTTAATCGCGTTAGACTGGGATACCCGCGACAAGTACGGCCGGCTGCTTGCCTACATATACACGGCGGACGGTAAATGCCATAACGCTGAACTGATAAAACAAGGCTTTGCTCATGCCTATACGCGCTTTCCGTTCCAGTTTCTGGAAGAATTCTTGAGGCTGGAGCAAGAAGCCCGCGCCGGGAACAAGGGGCTCTGGGCCGGCGAAAAATCATAAATTAGCAAAAAAATTCATGGAGGATTTTATGAAAAAAACATTATTGGCGCTCTGCGCCTTTTCTTTGCTTTTCGCGTTTAGCGCGCTTAGCATAAGCAGTTGCAAAGCGCGAAGCGAAGCAGGCGGCGTAAGCAAAGTAAGCGGCGAGCGCGTTTTTAAGCCGGAGGATTTAAGATACCCGCATTACGGCGATAACATTGAAGCTGTCGATTATAGCAATCCGGACAATTGGCTTGCCGTAGGTTCTGACGGGACGCGCGATGTTGACGTATTTTTCCTGTATCCCACATCATGGCGCGCCGGTTACGGCCAATATCCTATTTCCGCAATCGGCAACTTGGATATGCGCCATCAGAGTGTTTACTACCTAAAGACGCGCGCGTCCGCGTTTGAAACCGCGGGAAACATCTACGCGCCGTTTTACCGTCAGCTTGACGCTTCATTCGTTGTCGCGCAGCGGCCTATCGACGGCATCGGGCTTTTCGGCGGTGTTCCTTTTACGGATGTCGCCGCTGCCTTTGACTACTACATCGAGCATTACAATAACGGAAAGCCGTTTATACTCGCCGGCCATTCTCAGGGTTCCTTTGCCGCCGCTGCGATTATAGCGCTTTATTTGCGGGATAGACCCGATGTATACTCCAGAATGATTGCCGCCTATCTTATAGGGATGCCCGTACCGGATGCGTTTTATGAAGTGTTTACCCATGTAAAACCGGCGAAAAACGCGGATGATTTGGGCGTGGTCATATCATACAACACAAATTCGCCGGTCATTGACGGCAAAGATCCATTCGCGTATCCGGGCAATGTGCTGATAAATCCAATAACTTGGGTAACGGACGACAGTTATGCCTCAAATGAATTATCTAAAGGCGGAATAATCGTAAACAGCGACGGTACTTTTTCGGACGCGCCGCATCTTGCCGACGCAAAAATCGATAAATCGACGGGCACGATTGTTTCCAATGTTGACAGGGAAAAATTCAGCAGCGAGCCTGCTTCACGCGCGTACTTTCCTTTAGGTGTGCTTCACGAAAATGATATACCCTTGTTTTACTACGATTTACGCGCTAACGCGGAAAATCGCGTGGAAAAGTGGTTTGCGCAATACGGCGGAAAGAAATAGCGCTCCATGAAATCCTATGGATTTTTGCCTGTAATTTGCTGCTTTTTGTTTCTGCATCCGGCATACGCTTATCCGCGGGAAAACGAGTCCGGAAAGTCGGGCGTGATAACAGAGCTTGCTGTCGAGGGGCTCAAACGTACAAAGTTAAGCATAGCGGAATCCGCTTTGAATCAGTTTATGGGGCGCAACGCTGACGCGCTGGATTTAGACGCGGTTTATGCGGCGGTGCTGGATACAGGCGTTCTTGAGCCGGTTTCTATAGCAGTAGAGGATGCGTCTGACGGCGAGGGGAAAATACTTTCGGTCAATGTCCGTGAAAAATGGTCTATTTTTCCGGTTCCGGTTTTTTTCATAAATTCAGGGCAGATAAGCGGCGGTGTTTTTTTTGCCGACACGAACGCCTTCGGGCTGAATGATAAATTTTTCTTTGGCGGGATGTACAGCGCCGAAGGCTGGATGCTCACATCCGGTTATGTACATTCCGGCGGCGAAAATATTCCGGGCTGGATGCTGACCGGGTCTTTCGCGCAGTCGGAGCGGCGCGATTCGGGACCTACTGACGAAGACTTGCGCCGGTTTAACGTGGATTCCATAAGCGCTTCCGCCGGGCTTTCGTATCCGTTGAGCCGCGTAAACACCAGTTTGAAATTTTCTTACCAGCAGATGACGCTGCGTGAAACCGAATCGCCGCTGGAAGCGCCGGAATCAGGGGCGCGTGTTTTTGGCGTAGGCGCGGGGGTATCGTTTCGAAAGAGTCATTGGGACGGCTATCTGCTTTCTGAAAAAGTCGTGTCAACCGGTTATACATTTATGGCTGGGATTGAATCTGATTCATTCCATGAAATAAGATTTCACGGCGTTTATCAGGAGTCGCTGCTGCCCGGTTTCAAGGTAAACCTGAACAGCGGACTGCTTTATCAACCATTTGTTCCACCATTGTTTGAATCCTCCCCGCGCTCGGTTCAGATAAGCATACTGCCGGATCATTTTTCAGCCCGCCATTACGCGGGTGTGTCCGCGGGTTTTGAAAAATATCTTTTCAAGGTAAGCGCGGGCGTTCTGTCAGCCGCGGTTTCATATCAGGCCGTCTTTTCTGAAGGACCAATACTCGGCGTCCGCTTAGATCACGGCGCGGCGGGAGCTGTGGTGTTCTATTTGAGCAAGATCGCCATTCCCGCCATGGGGATAGGTGTCAGCTATAATGTTGGAGAAAAATACCCGCAGTTCTCGTTTAGTCTGGGAATGAGCTTTTAGGCGCGGCGGGCTCTGGCGGCTGGGCGGGATTTAAGCGATAAACTTGTACAGGGTAAGCACATTCTTAAAGTTTATGCGCGCGTATTTAACATCATCCATCATTTTACGAATAAAATAGATACCCAGCCCGCCTATTTCGCGGTCTTCCGGCGGAACATTTGTGTCGGGCGGAGGCAGTTCCAGCGGATTGAAAGCCGCGCCGTCATCCTCGTATTGAAGCATAAGCAGACTGCCTTTTTTGCCAATACGCGCCGTTACATTTCCGCCCGTTGTGGGATAAGCGTAAGACGCGATGTTTGTAAAAGCCTCTTCGCTCGCCATCACCACACTCTCGCAAACCTGCTCGCCGCAAGAATATTTCCGCAACATTCCTTCCAGCCAATCCTTCAGAATATTAAAGTCGCTTACATTGGCGGGGATGGATATTGATGTTTCAAAGTGCTTGTCCGCTGAATTTTCAACATCCTCGTTCTGCGGCGGCAACTCAGGGAGCTGGTCGTCCGCAGGCGAATCCGCGCAGTCTCCGCAATACGTTAACGCGAGCGTGGTAATATCGTCCGCCTGTTCAGCCCCGTCCATAAAAATTTCCAACTCACGCCTGATAGCGTCGTCAAATTTTTCCGGCGGAAGATAGCGGTATTCATTCGCTTTTTCTAATAAGCGATCGTTTCCAAACTCATTCATGCCGCGATCTATAGTTTCGTTCACACCGTCCGTGTATAGATACAGTTTGTCTCCCGCGCTAAGGTCTACCTCGCAAAGGTTATAACGAGCGTCTTCGGATATGCCGATAAGCATACCGGGGTCTAGTTTCATAAATTGATACGGACCGCCGGACACAGACAGCAGTGGCGGATTATGCCCGCCGTTTGCGTAAATCATTTTTCCTGTTTTTAGATATACTACGCAGATAAAAGCGGTAACAAACATGGTGTTTGGGTTGTCTTCGCAAAGAATCTTGTTTACCGCCGATAATGTCGCCGCCGGGTCGTATCCGTGCATCAGGTTCAATTTGAATAGGCTTTTAGCGATTACCGTAAAAAGAGCCGCCGGTACGCCCTTGCCGCTGACATCGGCAATCAGACAGGCAAGTTTTGTTTTTTCGCTGTTTAAATAATAGAAGTCGTAAAAATCCCCGCAAACTTCTTTTGCGGGGGCGACTTTGGCGAAAAGCTCGAACATCTTGCAATTTGAAAATCTTGGAAAAATTTTTGGCAGCAGGTTGTTTTGGATTTCCGCCGCAAGACTTAACTCGTTGTTTATACGCTCTTTTTCACGGGTTATTTTCTGAATACTGTGTATCATCTCGTTGAATGTACTGGCGAGTCTGCCTATCTCGTCGTCCGAGACTACGGATAGTTCGTGACTAAGATTGCCGCTGCTGATGATTTCCGCTTCTTTGTGAAGCTGCATAATCGGGGCGGTCAAACTGTACGACAGGCGGCGTCCAATAAGAATCGCGGCCGCGGCGGTAAGCAGTATAATGCCGGTCATTAGTATTACGGCGATAAAAAAACCCGTATCTATATTTTTGATTTCATCCTTTGTGCGCCGTAAAATATCTGTACGCATTATTCTGATAGGTCTGTCAACTTCATTGGCGCTTAGCAGCACGCCCATGCTAAGATTCATCGAATCCAGCGGGCTGAACGCTATGTACACGTTTTCATTCTTTAAATTGATTTTCATGAAACCGCTGTCCCTGTTGACCATGCGCCGGCCAAGTTCGTTTACGGCTTGATTTTCGTCATTCAAAAAACCTTCGCTTGTAAGCAAAGAAGCCTTCTGAAGCGTCGAGGCGGGACCTATAACGATTTGCTTGTTGTCGTTTATCAGGAAAACATAGCCGCTTTCGCCCACTTGCGCCGAGTCGATAATCTCGCGAACATTGGTTAAAAGAGAGGCGCAGGCCGCCACCCCTTTGAACACCGGATTAGGACCTGAGTTGTCATAGAACGGCATAGCGCATGAAATGCTCGCGCCGCGCCCCGCCGCGTCAAGGAATACATCCGACCAGAATACGCCGCCGCGCTCTTTCGCTCCGGTGTACCACCCGCGTTTTGTAACGTCAAAATTCCTGCTGTCATGGGAACTGGAATATTTATCGCTGATGATAAGAAATCCCGACTCGGAGCCTATGTACGATGCGATTATGCCTATGTCCAGCGAAATGGATTGTTGCAGAATATCTGATATGTTTGCCGCAATACGCGCCTCGTCCCGTATGGACCGGTAGCTTACACCCGCGGCGGTAAGCAGATGCGCAATGGGAGCCCCCTCGTCTTTTAGCGCCAAATAATCTATGTCCCGCGGCTTATACTGTCCGGGATGAGTATAAATATATCCCGCGACGGCGGCCGTCATAACTGTTTGGTTTCGTATGATCTGGAATTTTTCGTTCAGCAAAAGCGCCTTGTCGCGGGCGAACGTCATCAGCTGCTGCTTAATTTGAGTTTCTATATTCTGCTGACTTTCACGCACCGCGTCGTCGACGAGCGTATTGCTGTGTTCCAGTGTTGTTGCTCGTATGGTTAAAATGCTCGCGATGCTTACGAGGCTCAACAGAAGCATGGCGCTAAGCGTCAATGCTATGATTGCGGTTAAGACTTTTCTTTTTATAGACATCTACATTCCTGCTTATCAGCTTCAGTTCAACACGGCGCTGCTCGCTGGGGCGCGAAAAGCGGCTGAGTCTTGAAGCAAGTCAAATAAACCGCGTATATAGGCGATTTTCGGGCTGAACTCGTTTATTACCGCTATTTTCTCAAAATCTACGCTAAAACCGGGCGCATAGTATAGTATCATATATTCGCCCGCGTTCGTCAAAGGATGCAGTCCGGAAAACACAAAACCTAATTTTTCCATGTTGTCGTACAAACCGGGGCAGGCGGGATCGTTCAGATTTATGAAGGCGTTGAAACTGTCGCCGGGCAGCGTTCCGCAGTTTTCCAATGCCCGCTTTATCTGCTCTTCCGCGTCTCCGCCTATGGCTTCAATAAGCGCTTCGCAGTAGCGGTGCTTTTCCCGTACGATAACGGAACAGCGGGAGGCGGCGGGGCGTTTTGGTTCCGGCTCGCCCATAATTGTAAAGTCAGCCGCAAGGTTATGATAAACGTCCTCGATAAAGGCGGCGTGTTTTAGGGGCGCGTAAATTTCACCTGCGTTTTTTTTATCCACCGGCAGGCAGCTGACGACTCCGCTTCCCTTGTAGGGAAGCGGAGCCCCCGCGATGTTTTCGGCGCCGCCGTCAAAACGGTGATAGTTAAAAAGCATACCGGTAAACCTGTGCCCCATGTACGCGCATATTCGCTGGCTTGCGTTGTCCAGCGTCATGCAGTGAGTATAAACACAGGCGCAGCCGGTTAAGGCGCCGGTTTCAAGCAAGAAGTTGTGCAAATGCTTTCCTAAAGCAAAGCCGCGAAACTTAGGCTGTACGATAAGCATATTCAATTCAATCGCGCCTTCTAGGGCTGTCTTCCTGTTTGCGCCGGTTATCCCCGCCAAAGCGCCGTTTAGCAGTTCCGCCACAGCTATTAGCAAATCGCCGGATTTTATCGCGCCGCGGAGAAAATCCACATTCGACAAGCCGCCGCTCCAATAATAAACACCGTGCTGTTTCATAATCATGCCGGCTATATCAGGCGCGTCGCTTTCCCGCGCCAAACGTATATTCAATTCAAGCGCTCCGCCGCGTTTATTACGAACAATCATGCTTATAAAGATTTTGAATTGTCAAATATTAATTTTAGGGCTATATTTTTTTCAATCAGATAACTCTGTATCTGCGAAAACATTATTACCGCTGATTTAGACGCATATGTTAATTTGTCAACATCAAGACATATTTCTTTAATATTCTTGTCATTTAAAACCCTGTCAATTTGATTTCGCAACTTGAAAACAATCAGTTCGTCCATGCAGCCGGTCAAATAAAAAACAGCTTTACCATCGTATATTTTTAGATCTACCGGAGAATAATTGAATACCCCGTCAAGTTTTTCGCCGGAGATTAACTGGTTTATTCGCTCGCTTGTATTCATCAGGATTAAGGATCCGCCTTTCTCCGCTATATAATTATGTACAGTTCTTAGCGCGTCGAAACCCTTGTTGCATATAAAATTCAAATGAGAGCAATCCAGCTCTATTGAGACATACTTGTTTGCGATTTGTTTTAATTCTTCTTCAAATTGCAAAGCCGTTTCATCCGTCAGTTTCCCTTCCAGCGACAGAGTTACTTTTAACCGGACCTCGTCTTTTTGCAGGATGATCATTTTTTTCTCCCGCACCATAAGCTCCATTAAACCCGCCATCTCGAATACCGGGCGAATTTGCGGATTTATATTTTGTATCGAAAAATTCCCGCCGGCGCTTTTCATCATCTTTAAACCTTGCAGCAAAACGCGCAGTCCCAAACTGGAAATATAAGAAGTCTTTGACAAATCAATCACAAGAAGGTTAACAGTTTTATCACCGTGCGCAATATGCGCTATTTTCGTTTCTAATTCCGGAGCGGAGGCCGCATCCAAACGCTGGTCCGGCAACAGAACAACTTTTGCTCCTTGCCTATGTTCAACAATACCCATAATTAATTCCTCCAACAAAATAACGAAACGCCGCGCGTTTCGCGCCTGACGCTTAGTCCGCCGCCGCCTTACACGCCGGATATTTACTTCTAATCTCCCTTACGATTCAAAACTGCGCACCACGAAAGTAACAACACGATATTCCAGCAGCTGTAAGATTTCCAGAATTGCGTTCACACGGGCAAAAGGAACATCTCTGTCCGCTATTATATGAATTCGTGTATCAGGAGCGGTACGGTATAACTCGCCGACCATGTTTTCAATTTCATTTAGATTTGAGGCGAAGCCGTCCAGATAAACCGCGCCTGATTTATCTACCCATAATTCAAGATTCTTGCTGTCGTTCACTTTTTCTATCGCTTCGGCGGCTTCGGGATAGTCTATTTTTACCTCTTTGCGGTAGTTTATCAACGAAACAAGCATTATAAAAATCAAAAGTAGAAAGGCGACATCCGACATCGCGTTCATTGGGATTATAAAAGGACGGCGTTTACGGGAGAAGTTCATGCTTCGTCCTTTCGCATCTTAAACGAAAAAGATTCAATTTTTAATTTTTGCGCAAGTTCGACAAAAGATACAACGCTCTGCCACGGCGCGTCAGGCGCAACGGTTAAAATCAAAGCAAGGTTTGGATTAAGCGCCGCGCCGACGATTATGGCGCGTTCAACCGTTTTTATATCTATGGATTTGCCGTTTGAAATTATCCGCCCGTTTTTGTCCAGTTCATACCGAAGTATATCGTTCTTTGCCGCCAATCGAGTCGAATCTTTTGCCGGCAAATTCATCAAAAGCCCCTTATTAACGTTGAAGCCGGCTATTACAATAAAATAAATTATCAACAAAAACGCTATATCGCTTGTAGACGAATTGTCGTCGATTCTTCTTTTAACGCGGCGTTTAATGACCACTGCTTGCAAGCTCCAAAATCACTTCCGAACATGATTTTTCCGCGGCTGCCGCAAAATTATCAACGGTATGTGTTAAAAGCGAGTTGGCGACCATTGCTACAATGGCGATTATTAGTCCAAAAACCGTCGTTATAAGCGCCTCGTAAATGCCGTTTGCTACAATCTGCGCGTTCACTTCCGCCGCTTCCGCGATGGACTTAAACGCGCCTATCATGCCGGAAACAGTTCCTAAAAATCCGGTAAGCGGCGCCACCGAGCCAAGCGCCGTAAGAAAATCAAAACCGTTTTCAAGCTCGTTGATGCAGTTTTTCGCCTCTGTTTCCGCGGCTTTTTCCATGAAGTGCTCCGACTGCCCTGTGTGCTTGAACAGCGCAAGCAGTATACGCGCGCCCATCGACCGCTTTGTCATTTTACCAAGATACGCCTTTACGCCGCTTATGTCCTTGTTATTGACATAAGTCATCACGGTCTTGTTCAGTTTTTCCATGCGCAAATCATGTGATAAAAGATATATTATCCGCTCCAGCGCCAAAGACACTGTAGCCACAGAAAAAACTAAAAGCGGCCACATGAAAATGCCGCCCATATTAAAAAATTCTAATAACAAAAAACCTTTGGTATTATCCATTAATACTATATCATAATTTATTTTTCAGTTTTAGGGAAGATGCGTTAAGCGATTCTCATTTTAGATTAACCACGACAGACCAGAGGTCTGCGGGACAATTACTTTCACTTCGGAATTAATAAAAGGTAAGTCTTGCTACTGTAAAGATTTACAAACAAGAGCCGCCCGAATAGCGGGCGTTCCAAACCTTAGTAAGAAAAAAGCGGCACATAAAACGGCACTTAAAAACGCCTGGTTTCTGAACCGTTTCTACATGGAGGATTAGAATGGAACATTTGCCGTTTTGCGTATTCAAACGGACGGGGCGGGTATTTTACTACGTGAAGTTTAAAGATGAGTCAGGGTCGTATTCAGCGGCGGTATCAACAAAACAAGAGTCAAAAGCGGCGGCTATTGCTACGGCATTCGAATGGCTAAAGAACGGAAAGCCCTTAGATACAAGTAAAAGAATACCGTTTTCTATTATAAGTTTCCTGAAGCAAATTCAAACAGCGGATGAAGCGGAATTTGTATGCAAGGAATTGAAACGAAGAGGGCTTCTAAAAGAATTTGTCATCCCGCAAAGCAAACAGGATGTGGATTTCACCGCGTATCTTCAAACATTCTGGAGCTATGAAACATCCCCCTACATAAAAGAGAAGCTGCGTAAAAATCATAGCATTCATAAAAATTACACCATAGGGCAGAAACTTATTGTCGAGAAGTATTGGTCGCCTTTTTTTAGGGATAGACTTCTGGGGGGTATTACGAAACAAGATATTGAAAAATTTATCGATAATCTCATAGACCATAAACTATCGGCGGGGCGTAAAAATACGATTTTGAAGGCGGGCACTATTCCATTACGCTGGGCGTTTTCTAAAGAGATTATCGAGAAGGATATCGCGGGAGGGATTACGTGGTTTTCAGAAATTGCTAAAAAACGTCAAATTCTCACTCCTGAAATTGCCGAGGCGGTATTCAATGTCGAGTGGCGGGATGCGCGGGCATG
>JAIRZA010000097.1 GCA_031267475.1 Spirochaetaceae bacterium
CCAATAAGAGTCGGGACGCCGGTTCCCAGCGAAAGGTAAAGCGACATCCCAAGAGCGCGGCGCGCGGGTGGAACGCAGCTTGTGATAAAAGAAACCGCCGCGGGATGGAACACGCCAAAGCATATTGAGTGCGTAAGCTGGGACGCTATAATCCCCCCGCTCGATGGAAAAAGCAGTATTATAGCGTAGCGCAGGATTATTACTGACGTGGCAAAAGCCATCAAAGGCAAAGCCTTGAAACGTTGAAGCAGCCGCTTTGATAAAAATATAAAAGCAATTTCAGAACCGCTGGACAGCGCCCACATAAAACCAACGGCGTCCCATTTTAAATATTCAACAACATACAGTGATAAAAAACTGTTTATCGGCGACATGGCAAGCCGGTTAAAAAATATTATTAAAAAACCAGTTATGAAAAGCGGAGACCAAAGATGATTAATAGCGCTGTACCTCTGCACCGCGCCGCTGGATTGAGGCCGACTGCCAGAGTCCGCCCTCCTCAGCGCCGGAGGCGCGGCGGCCGGTCTGCCGTCATCGTTGATGAAATAGGACGCGGGTATAAGCATTATCAAAATGATCGACAGAGCGCCGCAGGCTGCGACCCAAAAAGATATATTTACCGCGGTTTTTGGGGCGAAAAACGGCGTTAATTGCAAAAAAACTACCACAAGAAAAAAAGTAAGCGAGCCTATCGCGCGGTATTTGCCGTAATTACCTTCTTTTCCAAGTTTTATGGTGCTTATCGCGTCTAAAAGCGGTTGAATCGCACGGTAGCTAAAAGCTAAAACCGGCAAAACAATCGCGCAGAGCAGCAACTTTCTTGATAAAAACAGAGTTATACCGCAAAAAAGGCTCATCACCAAAGAAACGATAATAACAGGACGGTAGCGTCTGAAACGGTCGGCGAAAAAACTCATCACAAACGGACTGATTATCGCCATGGCTTCACATAACGCAAGCAGTATGCCTAAGGCTGAATGGCTAAACCCGTAATCGCGAATCAGTATGACAAGATAAGGCGTGAGAACGCCGTAAACCAAAAAAACGCCAATGAAAGCTAATGTCCAATACACGGTGCTTCAACTATAAACCGTATTGTTCAAAGATTATAAGCGCTGCGCTTGGCGCAGCATATTAAGATACGCCGTCTTGTCGGACGAACGCATCAGCGCCTCTCCTATAAGCGCCGCGTCGGCGCCGCTGTCAACGAGCGCCCTTACATCACCGGCGCTTCGTATGCCGCTTTCAGCGACAAATAGAACGTGGGACGGTACAAGACGGCGTAAGCGCAGGCTCAGGCCTATGTCCACGTTAAATGTTTTAAGATCGCGGTTGTTTACGCCTACAATACGCGCGCCGGCGGCAAGCGCCGCCGCTGTTTCCCGCTCGTCGTGCGCTTCGACAATGGCGGCAAGTCCAAGTGTGGACGCGGTTTTTATGAAGCCGGCAAGCGTTTTTTCATCCAGCAGCGCGCAAATAAGGAGTACGGCGGAAGCGCCAAGTAGTTTTGCCTCGTATATTTGGTAGGAATCGAGTATAAAATCCTTGCGAAGGAGCGGCAGTGATATTTTTCCGGCAATTTCACGCAGATAATCGTCGCCGCCTTTGAAAAAATCCGGCTCGGTAAGCACGGAAACAGCCGCCGCGCCGGCTTGTGCGTATTCTTCGGCGATTTTTAGGTAAGGAAACTCCTCCGCTATGATTCCTTTTGACGGAGACGCCCGTTTTATTTCGCAAATGAACGAGAGTCCGGGTGCTGAAAGCGCCTTTTCAAAGCGGACGCCCGCTTCTCCTATTCCAGCGGTACGGCGAGCCGCGGCAAGAGCCTCGGACTCAACTTGAGCGGGCGGCGCAGCTTTCTTTTTTGCGTCGATTCTTTTTCGCGTCGCGGCGGCAATATCGTCAAGTATCATGCGTCCGCGTACTCCGATGAAAGTTTGATGAATCTTTCAAGCTGCTCCCGCGCCTTGCCGCTGTCGATGATTTCCTCCGCTGTCTTTACCGCCTCGTTGATGCTTAGCGCAGGTTTGGCGATGTAGAGCGCGGCGGCGGCGTTCAGGACGACGGCGCTGCGTCTTGGCCCCGGTTCTCCGTTTAGGATGGCGCGTGTTATGGCGGCGTTTTCAGCCGGCGAGCCTCCCACAAGGTCTTCTTTCTTGCAGCGTTCAAAACCGAAATCTTCGGGCGCGATAATATACGACTTAAACACGCCGTCCCGCGTTTCGCAGACGCTTGTTGGGGCGCTCATGGATATTTCGTCAAGTCCGTCTTGTCCAAACACGACTAAAGCGTCTTTCACACCGAGTTTTGCTAAAACTTGAGCCATGGGTTCTATCAAAGCCTCTTCATAAACGCCTAAAAGCTGCATATTCGCGCCAGCCGGGTTTGAAAGCGGTCCTAAAATATTAAATATCGTCCGTATGCCTAGCTCTTTGCGGACGGGAGCGACATATTTCATCGACAGGTGATAGTTTTGCGCAAAAAGAAAGCACAGTCCTATGGTTTTTAATAGTTTAAGGCTTGCTTCCGGCGGGATTGTAATATTCACGCCGAGCGCTTCGAACACGTCCGCGGCTCCCGATTTGCTGGAAGCGGCGCGATTGCCGTGTTTGGCTACTGGAACGCCGGCCGCCGACACTACGAGCGCCGCTGTTGACGAAATGTTAAATGAATTTGAGCGGTCGCCTCCGGTTCCGACGATTTCCAGTACATCAAATGGTAGTTTTCCCGCCGCGTCGTGCAGAATGCGGACGCAATGTTTGCGCATTCCGGCCGCCGCCGCGGTTATTTCTTCGATTGTCTCGCCTTTCATTGACAGCGCCGTTAAAAACGCGGACATTTGTATATCCGACGCCTGCCCGCTCATTATCTCGTCCATCACGTCATAGCACATTTCATAAGTCAGATTTTCCCGCTTGACGGCTTTAATTATTGCTTCGCGAATCATGATAGCTCCTACCGTAAAACTTCCCCAAGGAAGCGCTGATTTAACTGCTTGTATCTTTACATAGAAACACCGCCGCGTCAATGGCTCAACGCGC
>JAIRZA010000107.1 GCA_031267475.1 Spirochaetaceae bacterium
GGGCTTCATATCCGCTACGCGGCGGCATACTGTAAGCTGTTTTCACTTCGCGCCTTCGCTACGGTAAATGCGGTTGCATACGCGACTGCTATTCGTTGAAACCTCAATGAGGGGGCGTGGAGTTTGCGCCACACGCAAACTCCGGAACTCAACGCGCTTTAGCGCGTTGAGCCCGCCAGCGGGCTTCAATCCGCTACGCGGTAGTATCCCGCGAGTCCCCACAACACGAAGGCGTGGAGTTTGCGCCACGCGCAAACTCCGGAGCTCAACGCGCTTTAGCGCGTTGAGCCATGCGCAGCGTTTTGCGGCGCAATCTAGTCGGATGTCGTTGACACGAGAGTAATCAGAACCTTGCCGTTCCCTTCAATGGTTCCGCCGCCATTAACAGCGCCGTTACCAACAATGGCTCCCGGGACGATGTTGGTGAATTTGAATGGGGCGTTGTTTTTCGTCTCCGCCCACGAGGAACCGCCGCCGCCGCCGCTGGGATGTTGATAGGCAACGCCGTCAGCGTTATTGCCGGTAATATCCGTACCGCCGCCGCCGCCGTAATAGCCGCCGCCGCCGCCGCCACCGCCGCGAGTATGTCTTCCGCCATGGCCTCCTATTCCGAACACGCCGTTTCCTACTCTATCAATTCCATTACCAGGATTAGATACGCCGCCTGATGCGTCTAGTTTGCCGCCGCCCGCAGTGACGGTAACCCCGTTGTCGGTTCTACTGCCGTCTCCGCCTTCCGCGATACCTAATCCGCCGTTGCCGACGTGATAGCCGTCGCCGCTGCCGCTGCCGCCTCCTCCGCCGCCGCCAGCCACGATTATGCGGCTTTCAAGAGAGGCGTTGTCGTTCCAATTGCCGGATACAGTGCGAACATCCGTAGCCCCGTGTCCGCCGCCGCCGGTATTCACACCTTTACCGCTAGGAGCGCCGCCTGAAGCGCCGCCGCCATTCCAGCCGCCCGCTTGTTGTTTGTCATTTACGTTAACCTGGGCTTGATATCCCTGCCCGCCGACATAGATATACAGCTCTCGTCCTTTCGTCAGCGCGATATCGCCGCCTATGTAGCCGCCAAGCCCGCCGCCATTGCCGCCCGCGCCCCAGACTTCAATCTTGTACACGCCGTCAACCGGAACTTTCCAAGTTTGTACTGTACCGTTCGCGCTGTTAGCGCCTATATATCTGAAGTTGTATTGCGTGCCACCCTCAACCCGCCACTGCGCGTACAGAGTTACTGTAGCCGTGTTGTCTTTCGGAAACAGCGGGGTGGATGCGCTTATAATATTGCCGCCTTCCTTATTGTCCGCCCAGTTCACGAACTCGTAGATTATCGTATCTTCGCTCCCGTTCTCTTCTACTTTTTCTGTAATAGTTGGCAGATTCTTACTCGCCGCCCTCAAGCCGCCCGTCGCGCTCAAAGCCTCGTTCACACCGATTATATCGGCGGGGAGGCTGGCGGGCGCTGACGGAGTCTTGCCGTTTAGGTTAAACGTTACGGTAAAAGTGTTGGCTGTCCATTGCTGGTACAACTGCGTGTCCCCGGTAACGTTGTAGCTATTTTCGTTGGTATTTTCGCCGTTTTTATAGGTTGGAGTTACAGAGTTCCCGGTCATGTCTTTCCAGCCGTCGCTATTGTAATGCGCCCGCGTGAATTCGGGAGCTGCCGCTTGAGTTAAATCACTGCCTATCGAATCCCTCAGCCTGTAGTTCTCGCCAAAGATTAAACCGTCTTGTTTCCGGTCAGGCGATCCAGCGTCGGTTGTAAACTGGATGGACATGATCTCTTCGCCGTCCTCGTCTGACGGCACATTATCCGGTTGATCCTCATCCGTCTCAGCGGCGGCGTTTAACTCGTACCATACCTTTTCCGGGGTTGCGATACGTTTTTCAAACGCGCCCATCCCGTCGTTTTTGTTGAAAGTTACCGTGTAGTAAGGCTTTTTAGGAGCCAGGTCCCAGACCGCCGTTACCGTAGTATTTTCCGTTATCGGAGTATTAAGGGTCGCCTCTTCGCCGCCTTCAATCTTCCAGCCTGTAAGAGTGTGAAAGTCCCATTCCGGCGCCGAGCCGGCTATTGCGAGGACGTTGCCGGTGGCTAAGTATTCGTCTCCCGGGAAAAAGGGAATTGTGGCTATAGGAGGAACAGGTTTGGGAGGAGGGTCTTCACTGGGGGGGGGGGGGGATCTTCGTCGCTATTTTTGGCTTCTTCGAGATCTTTTTCATACTGTACCCACACATCGTTTATCGCCTCCCATACGGCGTAGGCCGCGTCGTAAGCGTTTTGTTCCGCGGTATCTACAACGGCGTTGACCGTGGCTGGCGTAAGTCCGCTGTAAAATTTGAAAGATGTGTAATCATCATCTTCCAAATCAGCCGGCATCACATCTTCCCAGCCGTTTTTGAAAGTAACAACGATGTTGGTTTCCGTTGTGCCGTCCGGTTTGATTGGAGTGGTTCCAACAGCCGCTACAATCGCGTCTGTCGCGGCGTCGCCGCAGGAAGAGAGGGCTATAGCGGTGATTAGAGCCGTCAGTCCCAATTTTAGTTTATTCATAAACTTCTCCTTGTAAAAAGATTACGGCGGATGTAAAAACAATCGCCGTGATGAATAGTATATAAAATACCGCGCATTTTGTATACTATTCATCATGGCGGGACAGCGATTCTCATTTTAACCTGAGAATTAACCACAAACCTCACGAATTGCACGAATAAATTCGATACAATAACAGAAAAACAAAGTAATGTGGGAATTGCTTTACAAGGACGAGCGCTGTCGTATTCAAGGGTGTATTTTTTAAGCGACCATGAGGTTAGGAGGCGTTTTTTTTAGTTGTTAGCGTGGCTGGTATGGGCAGACCTCTGGTCTGTCGTGGTTAATCTAAAATGAGAATTGCTGACGGCGGGACAGCAATTCCGAATTCAAAAAAACGCTGAAAATTAAGGCGTCAAGATAAAAAAACATGGATTAGTAAAGACCTTTTTAGGTTGTTGCGACGGGCAAACTTGGCTGACAGGAGTCCGGCAATCCCGCCGGCTTCCTGCTGGAGCTTATCCCGCCTATGACGGCGGCTTTGAGGAAGACAGGACTGCTTGACAGCCCGACGGCGTGATATACCCCAAAGCGCGCGGCTGAACGCGCAAAGCGCGTTCAGCTCCGGAGTTTGCGCGGGGCGCAAACTCCACGTCGTCGTTGTGTGAGGGACTGGCGGGGGTGGGGGCGCAAACTCCAAGCCCCCTTGTGATTCCAGTATCTATCGGTATGCCGCCGCGTAGCGGATAGAAACCCGCTGGCGGGCTCAACGCTGTGCGTTGAGCTCCGGAGTTTGCGCTAAGCGCAAACTCCACGTCCTTGGTAGCGGGTCCGGCAGTCGCGTATGCCAACCGCCTTTATCGAAGCGAAGACGCGAAGTGAAGGCGGCTTACAGTACGCTACCGCGTAGCGGATATGAAACCCACTGGTGGGCGGGTGGGTGGACTATTAGGGCGGACTAATCCAAAATAAATCCATGCCCGGCAAACACTCAGTTTTGAAAAACGTCTTTGGATACGAACACTTCAGACGCGGACAAGAAGACATAATCGACTCCATTTTAAGCGGACGAGACATACTCGCAGTCATGCCCACCGGAGCCGGAAAATCACTATGCTACCAGATCCCCGCCCTGCTTTTAGACGGAATCACCATAATCGTTTCGCCGCTCATATCCCTGATGAAAGACCAAGTACAGGCGCTTCAAGACAACAACGTAGCGGCGGCGTTCATCAACAGCTCCCTTTCCGCGGACGAGTACACACAGACAATGCGCGGCGCGCGGAACAAAGCGTACAAAATAATTTACATAGCGCCGGAACGCCTTTCACAAAGCGCGTTTGCAGATTTCCCCGATTGGCTCGCGACAAGCCCCATATCCCTAGTAGTAATAGACGAAGCCCACTGCGTTTCCCACTGGGGACACGATTTTCGTCCAAGCTATATGCGCGTAACACCATTTATAGACGCCCTGCCCAAACGCCCCGTAGTAGCAGCTTTCACCGCTACCGCCACAGAACGAGTCAAAACAGACATACAGAACGCCCTCGCGCTGCAAAACCCATTTTTAATCACAACCGGCTTTGACAGACCCAATCTGTATTTTTCTGTTGAAAAACCAGAAAATAAAATGCGCTCCCTAAAGAAACACCTTGCGCGATTAAAAAACAAAAGCGGCATTATCTATTGTTCAACACGACGCCATGTCGAGGACGTATGCGATACATTGGCGGACAGCGGCTTTTCGGCAACCCGCTACCACGCCGGACTAACACCCGACGAGCGCCGCCTGAATCAGGACGACTTTATCTATGACCGCAAAACAATCATGGTAGCCACAAACGCCTTTGGAATGGGAATAAACAAATCAAACGTATCATTTGTAATACATCACAATATGCCTAAAAATATCGAAAGCTATTACCAAGAAGCCGGACGCGCCGGACGCGATGGAAGCGGCGCGGAATGCATCCTGTTTTACAACTATGAAGACGTCAAAACCAACGAATTCTTAATAGAAAAGAGCGCGGAAGAAAACGGCGGAACCGGCCTAACAGCGTACAACCTGGAACTATTAAAGCAGATAACCTTCTATGCGACAAGCACAGACTGCCTGCGCGGCCGCCTGCTTTCATACTTCGGCGAAACACCATCCAACTATTGCGGCGCCTGCTCAAACTGCGACGCGCAATTCGAAAACGTTGACATTACACTAGCCGCGCAAAAAATCATTTCATGCGTTTACCGCCTCAAACAACGCGGCAAACGCTTCGGCAAGACAATAATAATCCAGATCCTGCGCGGCAGCAAAAACGCGAAAATCATGAACGCCAACCTTAACGACCTAAGCGTTTGGGGAATAATGAAAGATTCATCAGAACATGAAATCCGCGACATCATTGATTTCCTCGTATCAAAAGAGTATTTAGCTTTAAGCGAAGGAGAATTTCCGGCGCTGATTGAAAGCGGAAAATCCGGCGAAATTATTTTTGACAAAAAACCGCTGGAGATGATGCTGCCTAAAAAAGAACCAGCAGGCGCTTCAAAAACCAGCGGCAAGATAGACCCCGTACAGGACGGCGAACTCTTGTTAAGACTCAAGACGCTTAGGACCGAACTTGCCGCCTCCGCCCGCACACCCGCGTACATCATTTTTTCAGACGCATCGCTAAACGCCATGTGCCGCCGGCTGCCGCAAACCCAAGCCGAGTTTCTGGAAATACCCGGCGTAGGCGCGGTCAAGGCTGAAAAATACTGCGCGTCTTTTACCCGCGTAATCCGTGAATACATGACTGAGGCATAAACAGCGCGCTAAGGCGGCGACAAGAATTTTCAAAGTTTGTAGTTAAAATGAGAATTGCCGGCGGATCGCGCTTCTCTAGTTTAGCATCATCAAATGACGGTATAATTACCACTGAAAACAGAACCATGCCCGCGCCGCCAGCCTTACCGCTTTTAGCGCCTACGCGGAACTTTTTTCATTTTTTGCATTTCTGGAGATATATACATGAATTTTTCAAAGACAAGATACTTTTTCGTCATAGTTGTTTTGCTCCCCTTTTCCTTACATGGACAAGTCGTCTACGAAGATGCGGGCATTGGGGCTTACACTTTTTCCATCTCGTCGTCCTTCGGAATTAAATA
>JAIRZA010000117.1 GCA_031267475.1 Spirochaetaceae bacterium
GCCCCACAGTTAAATTTTTCGTCATAATTTACACGTCTATATAATTTTTAGCGCCTGCGTCAAGCCGCCGCGCAACCCCAACTCTCAATATAAAAAGTAAATTGAGCCTGTTCCAAAACCGGTTATTTTGTAACAAGCTCTTGCAGTTTTTCGCCCTATGGGCGCGTCATGATGACGACAAAACTGCGGTTTTCATAAGTTGCTGGACAAGCTTTGCTTGTCTCCCCAAAAACTGAAGTTTTGGAACAGCCTCTATTAATATAAGGACGCCGCAATACTAAGAGAGGGGACTAAGAAAAGATTACCCGCCATACCGTAGTTCCCTCCGCGAACTGCCGCAAAAATTTTGCGCGCGACATTCGCGGAGAAAGTGATTATTCAACTTCTTCTTTTACAAGATTACCCGGCATGAGCAGTACATTGTCGTCAGCTTGAGATTCCATTTCACGACGCTTCAAAATCTCATTCATATAAGCGTCTAAATCCTGATCTTCATCATCAAAAAGTTTAGGATCACGATAATTCTTCATGCCGGTACCGGCGGGTATCGGATGACCTATGATGATATTTTCTTTTAAGCCGCGCAAATAGTCGGAAGAACAAGCAATAGCGGCGTTAGTAAGCACCCGCGTAGTCTCTTGGAACGACGCCGCCGACAAAAACGAATCGATATTAAGACTCGCCTTAGTTATCCCTTGGAAAACAGGACGCGCCACGGCAGGCTGTCCGCCTTCGGCGGCCACACGAACATTTTCCTCATGGAAACGATACTTATCGACCATTTTCCCAAAGATAAACCGCGTATCGCCTACCGCCACAATTTCAACCTTGCGCATCATCTGGCGGATTATAACACCAATATGCTTGTCATTTATCGAAACACCCTGCAACCTGTACACCTGCTGAATTTCATCCATCAAGTAGCGCTGGAGATGACTTTCGCCAAGTATATGCAAAACCTCGTGCGGATTGTAAGCGCCAACGCACAAAGGCTCGCCAGCCTCAACCGTATCGCCGTCCCGCACCAGCAAACGCTTTGTCATGGGAACAAGATGTTTGTAGTCTTTGCCAAATTCATCCTGTATTATCACGATACGCTTGCTCTTGATGATGCCCTTAAAAAACACCTTGCCCGAAGCCTGCGCCAAAACCGCCGGACTTTTAGGCTTACGCGCCTCAAAAAGCTCGCTTACACGAGGAAGACCGGAAGTAATATCCATAGCTTTAGCAGACTCTTTTAATGTCTTCGCTATAGTTTTACCAGCGGAAATTTTATCGCCGTCGTCAACAAGCAAATACGCGCCGCCCGGCAAAAAGTAAGAAGCCTGTTCGTTGCCGTCGCTGTCAACAATAAGAATACGCGGCTGCTTGCTTTCAAGCTGAAATTCCGTTATCCGCTTTTCGATATTCCCCGTTTCCTCGTCAACCTCTTCTTTCAAGGTGGAACCCAGAATTATATCCAATAGTTTGATAGTGCCGGAAGCCTCCGCTATGATTGGGTCTGAGAACGGATCGAACACCGCAAGCGTTTTTTCGGCAGGCACAACATCACCCTGCTTAACAGCAAGATCAGAGCCGTTGCGGATTTCTATACGCTGTTCAGTACCTATAAGGTAGAGCTTGCCGCCTAACAGCATGGCATACGCAATTTCGGGCGATTTTATATCCTTGCTTCCGCGCTTGATGATAAGCTCGTCGCGTATTACCTTTTTGCCATCCTCAACAAGAACTTCATCACCCTTGTCAATCGAGTATTCTTTAATAATCCGATTCACCGTAACACTGCCTTTACGGGTAAACAGCCAATGTCCGTTCGCAAGCTCCACATGAGCGCCCGTAATATCGCGGATATACACCGGATATTTAAGGAAAGTACGATTATCCTCGCTAATTTTAGTCGCCGCCCCTCCGATATGGAAAGTACGCATGGTAAGCTGAGTACCCGGCTGCCCAATCGACTGCGCCGCGATAGTGCCGACAGCCTCGCCAATATCGACAGTGCGGTTAGTGGCAAGATTGCGCCCGTAACATTTGCGGCAAACACCGTGTTCCGCTTCACAAGTCAAGACCGTGCGTATATAAACCGACTCAATACCAGCGTTTTCTATCCTTTCGGCGATAGTTTCCGTTATTTCTTCGTTTACATCAACAATAATCTCGCCCGTTATCGGGTGTTTTACACGCTCCAACGTGTAACGCCCGACAATACGCTCGCTAAGACGCTCGACTATCTCCTCGCCGTCTTTTATAGCCGAGTAGGAAACGCCGTTTATCGTACCGCAGTCGTCTTCGTTTACAACCATATCCTGCGCAATATCAACAAGACGGCGAGTCAAATAGCCGGCTTCCGCCGTCTTCAAGGCCGTATCCGCCAAACCCTTTCGAGCGCCGTTTGTTGAAATAAAGAATTCGATAACCGAAAGCCCCTCCTTAAAGTTAGAGCGTATCGGCAATTCAATAATATCTCCGGAAGGCTTCGCCATAAGACCGCGCATACCCGCAAGCTGGCGTATCTGGTTGCGGCTGCCGCGCGCGCCGGAGTTTGCCATCATGTATACAGAATTAAAGCCGTCGCGGTCGGCTTCCAACGTCTTCATCATGATGTTGGTAAGATCCTCGTTAGTCTTAGACCAAACCTCAACAACACGATTATAACGCTCTTCCGCCGTGATATGCCCCTGCCGCCACTGCTTTTGGATAGATTCGACCTCTTTATTCGCCTTTTCTATCATTTCGGCCTTTTCTTTCGGAACAACAACATCGTCAACACCTATGGTCGCTCCAAAAATCGTGGCGTATTTATAACCCGTATTCTTTATCGCGTCCAGCATATTAACCGTTGTCCACGAACCCTTTTCGGCGAAGATATGCTCAATCAATGAACGCAGCTCTTTGTCCTTCAATTCATAGTTGACAAACGGAATATCTTCGGGAAGCTCCTCGTTAAACACAATCCTGCCGGCGCTGGTTTCTATATAGCCGTTTTTGTCAGGCTTTATCTCAACACCTGTTTTACTCCAAATATTTTTTTTACCCGGTTTCGCGTGTATCAGCGCCTCCCATTCAAGAGATTTAGCGTCCACCGCCATCAGAATCTCTTCGGTCGACGAGTAATATTTCCCCGTTCCCTTAGCGTTTGGTTTTATTCGTGTAAGAAAATTTATACCCAGCACCATATCCTGAGAAGGAAACACCACCGTTTTACCATTCGCGGGATTCAGCAAATTACGCGCCGACAACATAAGAGTCCAACACTCCATCTGCGCCGCCTGCGTAAGAGGCACATGGACAGCCATTTGGTCGCCGTCAAAGTCAGCGTTAAACGCATGGCAGACAAGCGGATTCAGCTTTATGGCCTTACCCTCAACCAAAACCGGCTCAAAAGCCTGTATACCAAGACGGTGTAATGTAGGAGCGCGGTTCAACATCACGGGGTGTTCCCGTACAACCTCATCCAAAATAGCAAAAACTTCAGGCCTTTCCTGTTCAACGTGCATTTTTGCCTTTTTTATGTTGCCCGCCATCTCTTTGTCAACCAGTTTTTTCATTATGAAAGGCTTAAAAAGCTCCAGCGCCATCTTGGTAGGCAGACCGCACTGCCACATTTTAAGATCCGGTCCAACAGTTATAACAGAACGCCCCGAATAATCAACACGCTTGCCAAGCAAATTCTGCCTAAACCGCCCCTGTTTGCCTTTAAGCATATCGGAAATAGACTTCAAAGGCCGGTTTGAAGCGCCTTTTATCACACGTTTTTTCTTAGAATTGTCAAACAGAGCGTCAACCGCCTCTTGCAACATACGCTTTTCATTCCTAATGATGATGTCCGGCGCGTTCAACGAAATAAGCCGTTTAAGCCGGTTATTGCGGCTTATGACACGGCGGTACAAATCGTTCAAATCGCTAGTAGCAAAACGCCCGCCGTCAAGCTGAACCATAGGGCGCAGTTCAGGAGGAATAACCGGTATAACATCAAGTATCATCCATTCCGGCTTATTTTGCGAAGCGCGAAAACTTTCCACAATATCGATGCGTTTCAAAAGACGCTTATCGCTTTTCGCTCCCTTTTCTATCATTTTTGCGCGAAGCTCTACCGCAAGCTCGTCAAGCTCGACTTCTTCAAGCAACAACTTGATAGCCTCCGCGCCCATAGCGGCGGTAAATCCGTTCGGATGACGCTCCTGAGCGTCGTAATACTCGTCTTCATTCAGAATTTGCATCTTTTTAAGGTCTGCGTCGCCCGGATCAAGAACAATATATTTTTCATAATACAATACGGAGCGCAGTTGATTCATCGGAATATCGAGCAACAAACCAATCCGGCTCGGCACAGAGCGGTAGTACCAAATATGAGAGACCGGCGCGGCGAGTTCGATGTGCCCCATCCGTTCCCGTCTTACCTTGAAATGCGTTACTTCAACACCGCAACGATCGCAAATAACACCTTTATAACGTATAGATTTAAATTTTCCGCAGTAACATTCCCATTCTTTCGTGGTGCCAAAAATACGCTCGCAAAAGAGACCGTCTTTTTCAGGGCGCAGCGTCCGGTAATTTATCGTTTCGGGCTTCTTGACCTCGCCATAGGACCAGTTCCTGATCATGTCCGGCGAAGCCAGTTTTATCTTTATCGAGTTAAAATCTTGAATGTCGCGCATACTATCTCCTACCCTCCTTTAGGCTCTTAGGGCGATACCGGTTAACTTGGATGTTAATCGGCGCCGCCCTATTATTTTTCCCGTTTTCTTACGGAAAATGTTTTCCTACGGAAAATTAAAAACCACATTGAATCGGCGCTGGTTTATTCACGAATAAACCAGCGCTTCCTTAGAAATTCGACCCTGCCCGCGTAATCAACTCTTCATCGCGTTCCGTAAGCGGGATCTGCTTGTCTTTTTCATCGTATATCGTCATGTCAAGCGCAAGTCCGCGAAGTTCCTGCACCAAAACGTTGAATGATTCCGGAATACCGGCGGTTGTCGAAGGCTCGCCCTTCACTATTGCTTCATAAATCTTGGAGCGCCCCGTCATATCATCCGACTTTATCGTCAAAAGCTCCTGCAAAGTATTAGCCGCGCCGTAGGCCTCCAGAGCCCATACCTCCATTTCGCCAAGACGCTGCCCGCCAAACTGAGCCTTGCCGCCCAAAGGCTGCTGGGTTACAAGCGAATATGGGCCGGTAGAGCGGGCGTGCATCTTATCATCAACAAGATGGTGCAGTTTAAGGAAGTATATCACGCCGCAGAATATAGGATTGATGAAGGCCTCGCCCGTGCGCCCGTCCCTCAACGTAGTCTTAGAATTAGGCGGAAGCCCCGCCTCCTCCAGTTTTTCTTCAATCTGCTCCGCGGAAGGCGACTGGAACACAGGGGCGGAATACCATTCCCCCAGCTTTACGCCGGCCCAGCCAAGCTCCGTTTCTAGCAACTGGCCAATATTCATACGGCTAGGCACACCAAGCGGCGTCAAGCAAAGATCAAGCGGAGTGCCGTCTTCCATGTACGGCATATCTTCCTCCGGCAAGATTCTGGCGACAACACCTTTGTTGCCGTGCCGTCCGGCCATTTTATCACCTTCGCGCAGCTTCCGTTTAGCGGCGATCAGCACCTTCACCATCTCGTCAACACCCGGGTTCAAATCATCGCCCTCGCCCCGGCGCAAACGCTGAATATCTATCACCGTGCCGTCAACCCCGTGTGGCGCGCGCAAGGACGAATCGCGCACTTCCTTTGCCTTCTCGCCGAAAATTGAGTTAAGCAATTTGAACTCCGGCGTAGTTTCAGTCTCGCTTTTCGGCGTAACCTTGCCAACCAAAATATCGCCGTCCCTCACCTTAGCGCCCACGCAGATAATGCCCTCCGCGTCCAGACTGTCAAGGCTCTTCTCGCTCGCGTTCGGAATATCACGAGTTATCTTTTCCGGACCCAGCTTAGTCTCGCGAATTTCGGTTATAAATTCCTTGATGTGTATTGATGTGAATAAATCGTCTTTGACAACACGCTGGGAAATCAGAATAGAATCTTCATAGTTATAGCCATTCCACGGCATAAAACCGACAAGCACATTACGACCCAGCGCAAGCTCGCCGTCGTCAGTCGCGGGACCGTCCGCAATCACCTGACCTTCCGCAACCCTGTCGCCTTCCATCACAGTGGGACGCTGATTGTAGCAAGTATCCTGATTCGTGCGCTGAAATTTTATCAGCGGATACAAATCTATCGCGTCTTCGCCTGAGTCCGGCCTTACCTCAATCAACGAGGCTGTAACACGGCTGACAACACCAGCGCGGCGCGCCTTAACCAGCACTCCCGAATCGTAGGCGCACTTGCCCTCCATTCCCGTTCCGACACGCGGCGCTTCCGGGAAAACCAGCGGCACAGCCTGCCGCTGCATATTTGAACCCATCAAAGCGCGGTTCGCGTCATCGTGTTCAAGGAACGGAATCAAACTTGCGGAAACAGAGATTATCTGCTTAGGCGACACGTCCATATACTGCAAATCTTCCGGGGCGCGTGTAGTGTAGTCCCCCTGCCTTCTGCACGAAACCTGATCGTCGGCAAAAGAGCCATCCTTGTTCAACTTGGCGGAAGCCTGCGCTATGAAATACTTGTCCTCTTCAATCGCGGAAAGATACTCAACCTGCTCCGTAGCCTTTCCGTCCAAAACCTTGCGGTACGGCGTTTCCAAAAAGCCGTAATCGTTCACTTTGGTATAGTTGGCAAGCGAGACTATAAGACCAATATTCGGACCTTCCGGCGTTTCGATAGGGCACATCCGGCCATAATGCGTGTAATGAACATCACGCACCTCAAAACCGGCGCGGTCGCGGGAAAGTCCGCCGGGGCCAAGCGCGTTAAGACGGCGTTTATGCGTAAGCTCGGCAAGCGGGTTCACCTGATCCATAAATTGAGACAACTGGCTTGACCCAAAAAATTCTTTTACCGCCGCCACGAGAGGCTTAATCGAGATTATATCCTGCGGCTTTATGGTATCGGTTTCTTTAAGGCTCATACGCTCGCGGGCGATGCGTTCCATACGGCTGAACGCGGTTTTAATTATGTTCGACATCAGCTCGCCCACAGAACGAACACGGCGATTGCCCAAATGGTCAATATCGTCCGCGTTCTCGTCCCCGGCGTACACCTTGATAAGAAACTTCATCGTCGCTACCACATCCTGCCTCGTAAGAATAGTCTCTTTAAGAGGCGGCTCATGGTCAAATTTCCTGTTCAACTTATAGCGCCCTACACGCCCTAAATCATAACGCCGCGATGTAAAAAACATACCGGTAAGGTCTTTTTTAGCCTGTTCGACCGTTACCGACTCGCCCGGAGCAAGCACGGAATACACGTGGGCAAGGGCTTCCTCCTCAGAGGGTTCGTCGTTAGCCTTGTTTTCACCCGGGAATTTGATGGACTCCCGCTCAAAACAATTTATGAGTATGGTAGAGTTAAGGGAGCCCGGAGCCTCAAAATCAATCAGCTTGATCTCCGTAACGCCGTTAGCCAAAAGTTCGTCAATGTCGTGCGGGTGTATTTTTTCTCCGGCGGCGTACAGTTTTTTACCAGCGCCTTCCGTGTTTTCCGCCTCCGGATCATCAATCCAGATAGGCGCGGCCAGTACACGTCCGGTAAAACGCTCGCGGGTCTCGTCGTCGTCTTTCACCGCGCAAGTTTCAACGGTGTAAAACGCGCTGATAATATCCTCGCGGGTCGAAAAGCCAAGCGCCCTCAGGAATATGGTGCCAAGAATACGTTTTTTACGGTCAACTTTAGCGTAAATAAGCTCGCGTTTGGGGTCAATCTCGAATTCAAGCCACGACCCGCGGTACGGGATGATGCGGGAAGAAAAAAGCCCCTTTTCGTGGCAAAAAATAACACCAGGGGAGCGGTGTATCTGTGAAACAACCACTCGCTCCGCCCCGTTGATGATGAAAGTCCCGCGCTCCGTCATCAATGGTATATCACCCATGTATATATCTTTTTGGCGGATTTCACCTGTCGATTTGAAAATCAGATTCACGCGCGCTTTAAGAGAGACGGAATACGTTAATCCCTTCTGTTTACATTCCTGCTCCGTAAATTTAACGCTGGAGTCGTCAAGCGTGTAGTGGTCAAAACTGAGCGTCATCTCGTCGTCCGAACTGTTTATTGGAAAAATAGATCTAAACGCTTCTTCAATCCCCTGCATTTTGAGCGGCTCGCCGTCAAGCAACGAGCGCCGTTGCAAGAATCCTTCATAAGACGCAATCTGAATGTCAATAAGATTAGGCAGTTCCATCACATCTTGGATGTCCTTGCCCACGTATTGTCGTTGTTTTTTGCGTATTTTTTCAATTTTCCCGCTTTTTTCTTTAACCGTCGCCATACTGCCTCCCCGCTAACTAACTAAATTTAAGCAAGCGCCTACTGCGTCAACTTCGCATACATAAGCGCTTACCTAGCAGAAGCCGCCCGGAAACCACTGTTTCCAAACAACCGAATGAGTAAAAAATATAACGATATTTTACTGAATTTCCACCGTTCCGCCCGCGTCGGTAACGGATTTTTTGATTTTTTCGGCTTCATCTTTGGGGATGTTTTCTTTGATTGGCTTAGGCGCGCCTTCCACGAGGTCTTTCGCCTCTTTGAGGCCCAAACCTGTAACGGCGCGAACTTCCTTGATAACCGCAATCTTCTTCGATTCATCAAAAGCCTTGAGTGTAACGGTAAACTCCGTCTGTTCCTCTACAGCCGCCGCCGCTCCGGGCGCTGCTCCAACCGCCGCCACAGCTACCGGCGCCGCCGCCGACACCCCGAATTTTTCCTCCATCGCCTTGACCAATTCCGATACTTCAAGAACGGTCATAGAGGCTATCGCCTCCAAAATCTGATCTGTTGTAAGCGCTGCCATATTATCTTCTCCTAATAAATATATTCTCGTGTTTCATACAAAACACGCGCGGACAATACCGCTAAACCGGCAGGACGACAGCAGCGAAAAATTCGCATGAAGCCTGGCAGTTTGGAAACAAAAAATTACGGCGGAATCTCTCCGCCGGTATTTGCGCTATGCGCGTTTAAGCCGCTTCGCCCTTTTTATCGGCGATTGCTTTAAGCGTACGCGCAAGCCGCGAAGGTACATCGTTCAAAGCCGCGGCAAGGTTTCTCGCCGGACCGTTCATCACGGACATCAACATAGAGATTAGCTCCAATCTGCCGGGCAGTTTCGAGAACGCCTCCGTCTGCTTGGCGTCATATACGCTTCCCGCCACAAGAGCGCCCTTAATTGTAAGCGCCGGAGCTTCCTTGGCAAACTCAAACAGGATTTTGGCAATCTCGTTTGTATCGCCGGGAGCCACCGCGACAGCCGTTGGTCCAACAAGGAACGATGAAACATCCGGCGTTGAAATTTCTTCAAACGCGATACGGGCGAAGTTGTTTTTTATCACCTTGTAAACCGTGCTTTTGCCGCGCAGTTGCTTGCGAAGCTCCGTTATCTGCGCCACAGTCAAACCCCTGTACCCGGTAAAAATAAAATCGTTAGCCGCGCTTTCCCCGCCCTGAAATACGCCTTTTATTTCGGCTATCGCCTTTGTCTTATAATCTTGTATTTTTTTAGCCGCTATCGCCATACATTACTCCTAAATATCGCCGGTAACAGAAACCCAAACACCGGGTCCCATAGTCGAGGCAAGAGAAATACTCTGAACAAAATCACCCTTAGCGTCCGAAGGTTTCTTTCTCTTAATCTCGCTCACAACCATCCTCGCGTTTTCGGCGATTTTACTCACATCCATAGAAACTTTTCCAATCGCAAGGTGAACAACGCCCGTCTTGTCGGCGCGAAACTCAACCCGCCCCTTCCTCAACTCTGAAAGAGCGCCCTTCAAATCAAAAGTTACAGTGCCGGTTTTTGGATTCGGCATCAAACCGCGCCGTCCAAGCACCATGCCCAGTTTACCCACATCTTTCATCATGTCCGGGGTGGCTACCGCCACATCAAAATCGAGCCAGCCACCCTTAATTTTTTCAATAAGGTCGTCGCCGCCCACGAAAGCCGCGCCCGCGTCCTTTGCTTCGCCCTCTTTTTCGGCCTTACAAAAAACCAGCACCCGCTTTTCGCCGCGGAATTGATGCGGAAGAACCATAGTATCGCGCACCGTCTGACTCTTTTTCAAATTGAGCTTTACAGATATATCTATTGTTTCATCAAACTTAGCAAACGCGAGCGATTTTACCGTTTCCGCAGCCTTTGTTAAATCAAAAAACACCTCTGAATCGTACTTTTTCAGGGCTTCGCGGTATTTTTTTCCATGCTTCATTTTTCCACCTCTACACCCATAGAACGCGCCGTACCGGATATTATTTTGACAGCGCCCGGTAAATCCACCGCGGAAAGGTCAGGCATTTTCAGCTTTGCTATCTCTTCCAGCTTGGTCTTAGATATTTTACCAACCTTAACCTTGTGCGGCTCCGCGGAGCCTTTTTCCAAGCCCACAGCCTTCTTAACCAAAACCGCCGCCGGAGGCGTCTTTAGTATGAATGTAAACGATTTATCCTGATAAACAGTGATTACAACCGGTATTACCAGACCGGGCTCCATGCTTTTCGTCCTGTCGTTGAACTGTTGGACAAACTGAGGAGCGCTTACTCCGTGCGGACCAAGCGCGGGTCCCACAGGCGGCGCAGGCGTAGCCTTGCCCGCCGGGCATTGCAGCTTGATAAGCGCCGTTATCTTCTTCTTTGCCATTATATCTCCCTTGTAGTACAGGCGAGGGCTTACCCTCTCCTACGCGAACGGCGGCAAACCGCCTGTTCTTATATCTTTTCCACCTGCATCAGATCCACATCAACAGGCGTATTACGGCCAAAAATACCGACCATCACTTTTAATCTGTTTTTTTCGGTGTTTACTTCTTCTATGGTGCCGGTAAACGACTCAAACGGACCATCCGTTATTTTTACTTGCTCGCCCGCAGTAAAGGTTTGTCTTGTGCGCGATGGCTTTTCACCCTTAATTTCGCCCGCTTTCTGCAAAATAGCGCGGGCTTCGTCCGCGCTGAGAGGCTGCGGCTTCCTTTTTGCCGGTGTGCAAACAAAACCTGTAACACCCGGAATAGCCCTAATCATGGAATTCGTAGTCTTCCAATCCAGTTCCGGCAAATCCATCTCTATCAACATATAGCCGGGGTAGAATTTCCTTGTAACCGTTCGTTTCTTGCCGTCCTTCACCTCGGTAACATCCTCAGTGGGCGTCTTAACATCAAGAACAATTTCTTTGTTCAATTCGCCGGATTCGAGCATCAATCGTATAGTTTTTTCGATTCGTTGCTCATATCCTGAATAAACATGAAGAACATACCAGCCAGCCGCCATAAACCTTCCTTAAAAAATTGCCTGAATACCGAGCAATAACAGCACGTCTACCAAGCCTAGCACCGCGGCAATTATAACTGTAGAGACGATAACCACTTTTACCGAACTAATCACATCTTCACGGCTGGGCCATATAACTTTTCGTAGTTCAGCATACGACTCTTTTATAAATTTAACAATTTTGTGCATCCAAACCTCGCAGAACTGTCATTTTACAACTATCCTTCTCTTATATTCAAGTATTCGGCGAACCCGTTTAAGCGGCGCGCGCTTAAGCGCGGATAATACTAATAGAATTGTTCAAAAACCAAGGTCTTTGAACAATCAGCAAACGCAAGTATCAGCCGCCGCTAATAAAAAAACTCCAGGCGCAGTAGGCTTCGAACCCACGACCTGCGGTTTTGGAGACCGCTGCTCTACCAACTGAGCTATACGCCTAAACACGACGATTATTTTATCTTTGTTTCTTTATGCAAAGTGTGTCTGCGGTCAAACGGACAATACTTCTTTAGTTCCAGTTTTTCCTGTGAATTCCGTTTATTTTTCTTTGTTGTATAATTTTTCCGCTTGCAATCGCTGCACTGCAAAGCGATGAGTTCCACCGCTGTTTTCTTAGATGCCATACTTCCTCCAAAATCATTAAAATCAGTTCAACTTGTTAGCCCTCGAACGGAATCGAACCGTTGACCTTATCCTTACCATGGATATGCTCTGCCAACTGAGCTACAAGGGCACTAGTTTAGGCTAACAAAACAAACAAAATATGTCAATACAGTCGAACGCGATGAGGCCGCGTCATCGCGCCGCCGCCGCTCGGCCTTTCGCAAAACCGCCGGCGGGCTTCCCCAGTTACTGACGCGGGCGCAGTCCGAGCCATTTTGAAAGCTCCGTTATGTGGCAGCCTATAAAGATTGCGGCAAACGCTGTTATCACAGCGCCTATCGTGATGCCTAATGGCAGCATGAAATAGACGGTATGCGTGCTTGTGGGCATCAAATAATCGATTCCCAAATAAGCGCTTGAAAGTGAAACAAGAATGGCGAATCCGGTAATAATCCATGCGCGGAACGGCATACTTTCGCGCTTAACCTCGTCGTCCGTAAAATCACCGGCTTGTATGAGCGACATTATATTTTCGGCGATGTTTCCCGCAGACGGGAAAAAGTCGTCTTTCATACAATCGGACGCAACCCGCAAAGCGCGGCGGTGCGCGGCGCATCTTGGGCAATGCAGGCTGTGGAAGTATATCAAAACTCGCTTTACGAACGAAAAACCGGCTTCGTTATAGTATAAGTCATCCAAAATTTTATCACAATTCATGTAATTCCTCCCTCCACAAAATCTTTTAGCTTTTCGCGCAACAATTTTTTTGCCCGAAAAACGTGCGATTTTACCGTATTGACGGGATACCCTGTTATCACCTCAATCTCATCGTAAGATCGCTCATAAAAAAAGAATAAATCTACACAGATGCGGTACTTTTCCGGCAATTCGGATACCGCTTGCCGTACCGCGGAGCGCGCCAATGCCTTGATATGCTCCTCTTCCGGCGTTTTGTACGCGCTTTCATGTTCATCCTCTGAAAGACTCTTGTACTCCTTGCGCCGGTTCAGTTGATTCAGAGCGCTTGTATAAGCGATGCGGTAAAGCCATGTTGAAAAACGCGCCCGCCCTTCAAATTGAGGCAGCGCATGGAATGCTTTAAGGAAAACATCCTGCGTGAAATCCGCCGCCTCGTCAAGGTTGTGAAAAAAACTACGCCCCAGACCGGTAATACGGCGCTCGTGCCTGTTTACCAGCGCCCGGAATAGGTCCCGTTTGCCGGCGACTACCTCCGCAACAATGGCTTCGTCGCTGAGTTCCAAGCAAAACGCTCCGCCGGCCGCTCCCTTCAACGGTTCTCGAACCGCTTGATAAAAAAGAACGCAAGCAGCGCAATACCGCTTGAAAGCGGTATTATCCCGCCCAAGATTCCATAGTTGCGCCCTCCTAAAATCGCCAGAAATACCGTAAGGCAGAGTCCTACAGCGCTAAGCAGCAGTCCCCCTAGCAAGCTAAATGTTAATAGGTCAAACTCTTTTTCTTTCCATTTGCCTGTGTTAATCAGAAGCGTTTTGAGCCGGTGATCCAAAAGGAGGTAAAAAAACACTACCACCGCGCCCATCACGATGCCGGCTATTGGAATCAGCGCTATGATAATCTGCGCCGCGTTAGACCTTACTATGTCCATGTATTTCTCCTTAGTACAGACGCTGGTCGTTGAAAAAATAATGGCCGCCGTATATCAACAAATATTTACTCGTCAGCCCCCCCCCCCCCCGCGTTTGCGCCGGTTTGAACCGCTCGTCCCTCTCGCAGCGTTATAGTAAATCTGTTATAGCCCCTAGGGGAATCGAACCCCCCTTTTAAGATTGAGAATCTCATGTCCTAACCGATGGACGAAGGGGCCGCTATAAAGTCTCCATATACTATTACGCTTTATGTTATTATAAAAAACAATTTTTCGTCAAGGCGAGTGGAAACGGCTGATGACGCCGGCTAGAGCCGCCGGCGCTATTTTCTTTTACTGACAGCGTTGTTGAATATCTTGAATAAAAGAAAAATTAAAGGGGCCAGGACCGCGTTCATCGCAAGCTCTACCCATAGAACGGGGGAACTAAACGAATAGGCGGGTATAGCGCCCGCAAACAGGAAGTTGAGCAGTAAAAGAAGCCCCGCCTTCAGCAATGTCGCGCCTGCGCAAAGCACGGCGGGCATCACTATCTTATCAATGAAAAACGCTCCGTGCAAAATCCCGGTCAACGCGCCTATCACAGTGCGGACAAATAAATTGAGTCCCAAGGGCGCGTTCGACAAAAAATCCAACAGCAATCCGGAAAAAAAGCCGGAAATCTGACCCGTCATCATCCCGT
>JAIRZA010000144.1 GCA_031267475.1 Spirochaetaceae bacterium
TTATGCTTGAAAAAGAGCGCTTAGTCTTGTTAAACTTTATTTGCGCATGAACTTTATCTTTGGGAAGTATAAATCTTCCGTACATATTGAAACCACGGCCCCGACTCTGAGCGCCCTCCTTACGGCGGCGCAGACCGAACGCGCCGTTATCGTATGCGATAAGAATACCGCCGGAGTTGCGGAAACAATGAGACGCGGCGCGTCCGCTGCTGTGTGCGTACTGCCCAGCGGCGAGGAAGCCAAAGAGTGGCGCTCCGTGGAAACAATACTGCGCGCCGCTTTAGACACCGGACTTGACAGAGACGGACTTTTTGTTGCAGCCGGCGGCGGAGTCATAAGCGACCTTTGCGGATTTGCCGCATCGGTATACAAGCGCGGCGCAAATTTCGCCGTTGTTTCCACAACCCTGCTTGGCATGGTTGACGCGGCGGTAGGCGGTAAAACCGGTTTTGACCTGTTTGATATAAAAAACTTTGCCGGCTCGTTCTATCCAGCCCGCCATGTTTATATGCCGCTGGACACACTGCGAACACTACCTTCGCGTGAATGGCGCTCCGGCCTTGCTGAAATAATAAAGACCGCCGTTATTGATAATTCGATTTATAACCGCCGGACTCAGGAGATGCTCTTAGCTTTGCGTCCAGCCCTGCAATCAGCGGTAGAAACCGGAGCGGCAGACGAGCTGATAGACAAGGCCGCGCCGCTTATACGCCGGTCGGTAATGGTGAAGGGGCGTATCGTAGAGAAAGACCCTTATGAGCGCAGAGGCGGGCGCGAAGTTCTCAATCTGGGACATACATTTGCCCACGCCTTAGAAAGCTCCGCGGGCTTAGGGCGGCTTTCGCACGGCGAGGCAGTCGCGTGGGGAATGGTTCGCGCCTGCGAGCTTGGAGTTGAGTTAAAACTTACTCCGCCGGAACACGCGGAAATAATCCGGGGACTTATATCGGCGCTTCCTTATGAAACACGCGCCCCGCATCCCGCGATGTTAAGCGGCGGTGAATTTATGCGGGCTTTGAGCGGCGATAAGAAAAAAAAAGGCGACGGCTTTCATTTCGCTGTTCCGACGCGGCGCGGGGTACGTATTGTAACAATAGATGAAGGCAGTCTAAAACGCATAGAAAAAATTTCCGGTTTGACGTGAAAGTTCTAATCACGATAATTTTATTTTTGTTGTCTTTTACGCATACTATTTTTGCGCAGGAAGATGACGTTTCTGTTTATTACATTCGGGAAATATACGTTAATATTACAGGACGCACCACAACTTACGCTCTGTTGCGAAATTCTGAAATAAAAAAAGGCGATGAAATGAAAGGCGCCGCCGAATTGCAGGAGTATATAGAACATAAGAGGCAGACGCTTATTAATCGCCGCGAGTTGCAGAAAGCGGATATTAGTTTTGTGCTGCTGGAGCCGGACAGCGACGGGCGTATTCCTGTTGACATTACTATTCAGACGGAGGATACACGCAATTTTATTATTGTGCCGGAGCCAAAATACAGTTCGAATACAGGCTGGGCGCCGACTTTGCGAATCAGGGATTTTAATTTTTTGGGTTTGATGACTCCGCTTAAAGTGAATTTTACATACAAGTATAATGACGGCGATGATGTAACATATTCCCGCAATAACATAACTTTTCTTTTAGGTGTGGAAATTCCATTTGAGGCCTTTGGTTATGACTGGAATTTTAATGTAGAAAATGTTTTTTCATATTATTTTGGCGAACCTTTTTTGTACGGCGGCACAGGCGGAATATCCGTAGATATTCCGCTTAAAAATACAACTTTTACATTTGGTTTTGATCAGGGCGTTTATTTTGAGAAAGAGTACGATAGCTGGCAAAAGTATACCTACAACGCAAATTTAGAAGATATTTGGTACGGAGCAAGCAGAATTTATGGTGAATGGGAAGCGCCTTTGCCTGTTGAAACGGAGCTGCTCGGCAGTCTTAAATATAAACCTGCCGTATCCGCCGGAATGAATTATGCTTTTCGCGGCGAAGATTTAGGGGAGCGCAGTGGAATATCAATCGGTATATCTCAGAAACTTGGTTTTACTAAAATAGACTGGGCGGGTAATTACAGGCGCGGCGCTGATTTATATATAGAAAACAAGAACGAGTATAACTTTTTCTTTGAAAACTGGAATAATTCTATAACAGTAAACGCTGCGGGGCATTTTGTAATAGGCTTTTTCGACAAGCAGCCGGGTTTTGGAATATCGATGCGCGGGCGTTTTACGCGGTGGTTTTACAATTATGATTCGGATTTAAGTTTTGAAGATACATCGAACAACGCGCGGTGGGACGCCGCCAATATGATACGCGGTGTCAGCGATGGATCAATTTCGGCTAGGTCTATGCTTCTTTTTAACTTTGATTTTACATTTCATGTTTTTAATTTTATGTTTTCGGAATATTTTAAGGACGAGCGTCTGCGTTTAATAAATTTTGAATTGCAGGCCGCGCCGGTTATAGATATAGCTGTTATAGACGGGATAGAAGTTGATAATAAACGAAATTTTATTCGTGATATAACATACAATCCGCGTGATTGGATTATCGGCGGCGGTATTGAATTATTTTTCTTTCCGCTGTCTTTTAGAAGCATATATCTTTGTGCCAGCGCAGTATGGAATTTAAGCGAATTATTTCACGCGGGAACATCTCCCAACAGTAATGATTTAGAATTAAATATAGGATTTGGACACCATTATTAATATGAACATTAATTTTATTAAACCAGTTGTATCTAAATTGCGGATATTGCTGCCGCGTAAATATAAGATGCGGCTTGTCATTCTGCTTTTTATGACGATATTGTTATCGATTGTTGAAACATTCGGTATATCAATAATAATGCCGTTTATATCCGTAGCCTCTACGCCGGATATACTTGAAAAAGGGCGATACAACGCGGTTTTTAAGTTTTTGGGCTTTACTTCAAAAGATGATTTTATATTATGTTTTGGGCTTGGTATTATTGCCTTTTATATATTCAGAGCCGCCTATAATATGTTCTACACATACATACAGAACCGTTTTGCGCTAGGTACTTTCCGGTATCTTGCGGATAAACTGTATGAAAAATATCTTTCGCTGCCGTACAAGATTTATATTCAAAAAAATATGTCTGAATTTCATAACGGTATGGCTCAGGCGCAAAATGTAAGCACCATGCTTCTTTGCATAATGCAGATTTGTTCTGACGCTATTACAATGCTGGTACTATATTCATTTATGATAATTGTAAATTGGAAAATGACGCTTTTATTAACCGGAGTTCTTACTTTGCTGGTCGCCGTCATCATAAAGCTCATATTAAAAAAAAGTAAACTTCAAGGAAAAATAGCCGCGGAAGGAAGCCGCAATATCAACCGCGTCCAAAATGAATCATACATAAATTTAAAATTCATACGTCTTAGGGGTGTTGAAAAATACTACGAGCGGCAGTTTGATAAATCGACACTCGCAATTTCAAAAGCGCAGGTTATAAGCAGCACACTCAGCGCGATGCCGCGCAGTCTTTTGGAGAGCGTGGGTTTTTCTATTATTGTGGGAGCGGTTTTACTGATACTGTTTCGCTACGGGTCCGCGGAAAGCATTATCCCTGTTATAGCGATGTACGCGCTGGCATTGTACCGGATACTGCCTTCTATCAACAGAATGATTGCCAGTATTAATCAAGCGGCCTTTTTGCAGCAATCGCTTGATGTAGTCTATGAACACTATATGCAGGAAATCCCGGAAGAAGGTGAAATTCCTATAACATTTAATCGTTGCATCAGCATCGACAATGTTTCATTCCGGTATTTTACAGGGACTGATGTGTTAAAAAATATTTCATTGACAATATATAAAGGCGATAGAGTTGCTGTTACCGGTCCAAGCGGCGGCGGAAAATCTACGTTTGTTGATCTGGTTATAGGAATACATAAGCCTTCGTCGGGAGCGATATTTATTGACGGTGTGGAGTTGAACAGCGGCAATGTACGAGAATGGCGTAAAAAAATCGGATATATACCGCAGAATATTTATCTTTTTGACAACACGGTTGCGGAAAATGTTGTCTTCGGCTCGCCGTATGACGAAGAACGCTTGATTCATGTGTTGCAAATGTCGAATATATGGGATTTTTTGACGCAAAAAGACGGATTGCAAACACAGGTGGGCGAGGGCGGAATACAGCTAAGCGGCGGTCAAAAGCAGCGTATAGGAATTGCCCGCGCCTTGTACAACGATCCTGAACTTCTTGTTCTGGACGAAGCTACTTCGGCGCTTGACAACGAGACAGAATCAAAAATCATGGACGAAATTTATGACGTTGGAAAAAATAAAACGCTGATTGTAGTCGCGCACCGTCTTACCACAGTGGAAAGGTGCAGCCGCAGAATATGTATAGGAAACACGCCGGCGCGGGACGGCGGTTTTACGGAGTTGTCATAGTGAAAAAAATTTTAATTGACGGCGACTTTTTATGCAGGCCGCTAAACGGTATTGAGCGTTACGCTTACGAAATTACAAAACGGCTTGATAAACTTTTTACCGCCCGCGAAGCGGCGATTCTTATTCCTTCTAACGCGCTTACAGTCCCAGATTATAAAAACATAGACATAATTCAGCTTAAAACAAAAATTAAATCGCATCTGTTTTGGCAGATGGCGACTGTTCAATTTTTTTTATTACGGCATAAAAACTATACGGCGCTTGAATACGGAAACACGTGTCTGCCGTTTGCTCCAACAATAGTTTTTTTGCATGACATATACTGCGAGTTATTTCCAGAAGATTTTTCAAGTTTCCGCGATAAGCTGGTGCGTTTGTATAATAAATATCAATACCGCCTTATAACGCGAAAAGCAAAAAGAATCATTACGGTGTCGGAGTTCAGCAAAAATGAAATAGCAAAAACTTTTCATGTACCGCCGGAGCGCATACAGGTTATATACAGCAGTTGGCTTCATTTTAAGGCGGTAAAACCCGACTATTCTATATTTTCGCTTTTTCCTGTTTTGGAAAAACCATTCTTTTTTTCGCTGGGAACTATTTCAAAGCGCAAGAATATGAAATGGATAGTTGAATATGCCGCAAAGCACCCGGAAGACACTTTCGCTGTTTCAGGCTCGAAATTGCCGACAACGCAGGACGAGGAGTTAAACGGCAGTCCGAAATCAAAAAATATCATCCTGTTGGGCTACATGGACGACGCGAAAGTGAAAGCCTTGATGGAAAAATGCAAAGCCTTCCTGCTGCCTTCTTACTATGAAGGTTTCGGGCTTACCCCGCTTGAGGCGCTGTCCTGCGGAGCGCCGGTAATTGTCGCAAACGCCGCGAGTCTGCCGGAAATATACGGTAAAACCGTCCGCTACATAGACCCGCACAGCACTAATGTCGATTTAAACGATTTACTGAAACTGCCGGTTGAGCCGCCCGCCGCGCTTCTGGAAAAGTATTCTTACGATAAATCGGCGCGGGACCTTTACAGCCTAATAACTGAATACCTCAATGAAAAAAAATAAAGCCGCCGGAGCGCCGGACAGAGAGGCGCGGAGCAAACTGCGCCGTCCGTTTACCCGCGCCGCAAGCTGTGTTGTCATTGCGTTTATTATTCTTATATCCGGCGCTATCGCTTTTTTTGTTTATAACAGGCTTGAAAAAGAGCTTGTCCGCCGCGCCGCGGAAATAAGCCGCGCCGCCGCCGCCGGTTCCGCCGCTCGAATAGAAGGCGCTCTTATGGCGGCGCGGGCGGATGCCTTAACGTTGCTTAACCTGAGCAAGGCGGGAGCGGAGCGTCAAACCGGCGGTTTTTTTAGGCTTCATCCTGATTTTGCGGCGCTTGTTTCAACATCGGGTACGCGCTTCGTGAACGAAGATTTTTTTCTTGAATATGGATTGACTGAAAATCTGCTTGATAATTACATTGCCGCGGAGAACGAACTGATTGAATATGCCGCCGCGATGGAAAATTCGATGTTGCTGCTGTTGGGAAACGCCGCCGTGTACACCAACACTCCGTTGATTGCGTTATTTTTCAGGGAAGCGGATTCCGCGAAGACGGACGAGGTGATTGCGGCTTTTTTCTCGAGCGCCGTATTTACGCCGCTTCTTGAAAACACTGTGGAGAGGATTTTCATGGTGAACGCCCGCGATGATGTTTTACTGTATGCGGGCGATGTTGTCGCGGAGCGGGGTAATTATTGGCGGAATCCGCTTGTCCGCCTGATGCGCCAAACCGACGCGCTGGAAACGGCCGGTGTTTTTACACGCGAGGACGGCGATTCATATATTGGCGCTTTTCAAAAATTGAGTTTTGCCGGCGCGGCTGTGCTTTGCGAGACGAGTAAAACCGCGGCGCTTGCCGGATTGCCCGGCGTGATGCGGGAAAGTTTTGTTTTTTTCGCCGCGGCGCTTGTTCTGGCTCTGCTTTTCTGCATAATACTCTCATTTTCTATGGACCAATACGCCGCCGGAGTTTTGCGCGAACAGAAAGAAAAAATCATGGAACGCTGCCGGATTAGCGGCATATTTCGCGCCATGCCCGACAGTCAAAAGGCGGATTTTAGCGCTCTTGAAAAGATCCCGCTTTACGGAGAGGACAAGAACGTTACGGTGATTTTCGCCGGTGTTAAGGGGTTCAGAGAGTATGTCAAAAACCTATCCCCGCATAGGACGCTTAACGCTTTGAATAGTATGTTGACATTGATGATAGACAGCTTTTCAAAAACCGGCGGCGCGGCGGATAAAATAAGCGGCGATACGCTGACGGAAGTCTGGGGCGCTCCGTTTTCGGAGGGAAATCCTGAAATTGACGCTTTGAACGCCGTCCGAGGCGCGTTGATGCTGCGCTCCGCTTTCATGGGGCGCAACGGAAACGCGGACGGCGGGCGCGACGCGCCTTTATTTCAAACTAAATATCCTTCTGTATATTGCGGTGTAAATTCCGGCGTTATGATTGCCGGTATGACAGGCTCCGAAAGCCGCTGCGAATATACATTCACCGGCAATGTGGTAAAACGCGCGCGTCTGCTGGAGGCTCTTAACAAGCGTTTTGGAACAGATATTTTAATCAGCGAGTACACGTTGGCGCTTGTGGATAAATACTTTATCACGGAAGAATTGCCGCCGGTAAAAATTAGAGGGTCGAAGAAGCCGTTGCGCGTGTTCGCGGTAATAAACGTAAAAGTTACAAAAAGCGGTGTAAATCAGCCAAAACCTACCAATTTGACCGAACTGCGCCAGATGTTGACGGCTAATTCCTGAATGAAATGTTCGCGGCCGCGGCCCAAGTTACATATTGGTTTGGATGAACGCCTAGCTCAGTGCCGTAAAACGATAGATCAATGTTCATGAACGTAAAATTCAGACCTATGCCGCCGGACGGCAGCATATCCTTGAAGCCGGCGCGCAGTGAAAGGGCTTCGAGTATGCGGATTTCGCAGCCCGCGCTGATGTTCAGCAATGGATCGCGCGGGTTTTCGGACATATTTTCCAGTAATCCCAAGTAATCGAAACTAAGCGTTATATCGCTAAAATACCTGTGCCAAAATGGAGATTTCATCTTCCACGACACCCCGGCGCTTGCGCGTGTGCTTACAGGAATAGTGCCGTTTACTATCATTTCTTGTTCGGCTATTTTTTCCATCGTGCTGTATTGTATGACCCACACCGGCGAAAAAGGATCATATACGACTGCGGCGAATGACACCGATTCGTACAATGTCCAGCGAAAACCTATGTCAACGCCCGCGCCTAGCTGAGTTTCAAACGGCATATCCATCAAATCCTGAAGTATGTACTTTACCTGTTGCAGATAGATTGGCGGAGAACGGTAGCCGGCGCGTAAGAAAACTTTCGCGGTGATTCCCGCGTCAAAATTAAAGTCTTCGCCCTCATACAGACGCAGCCCGTAAGCGCCCGCCAGCGTAAATTCTTCCGTTAGCGTGGGAGACACCATGTATATTTGATCCCTGTCCCAGACAACTTTCAATTTTGAAACATTGAAAACTCCAAAGCCTAAGCCGTTTTTAACCTCCCCCAGCGCAAACGGTCCGCCAACGTCTAAACTGGCCTCGAAGCGGTCAACAAGAAGAGCGGAAAATTCCGGCAATGGGTTGTCCGTTGTCATCAACCGGTAAATCAAATCCACATCGATTACGTCAAATGCAAGTTCGACATAATTTTTTTGCGGTTTGGCGCCGGCCAAAGCCGCGGGATTCGTAAAAATACTGGAAAAGTCGCCATCGAGTCCGGTATGAGCGCCCCCAAGCGCGCTGTTGCGGGCAAAGGGAAAGCCCGCCGCATCGACGCGGAGTGGCAAATCTTGAGCGTGAAGCGCGGCAACCGGCAAAAAGCAGAGGGGTAAAATTACAAAAAACAGTTTAAAACGTTTCAAAATCATTCTCCAATTATTTCGCCGCAGGCGTCCGCGCGGACATCCGCGTAAGCATCTGTGCCGCCGACGGCAAAGCCGGTGATTTTACACAGTATTCGCCGCCCTTTACGCGCGTCAAACTTGCCGCCCGCCGCGTGGATTCGCAGGTAGTTGCCGGTTAAAATTTCAATAACGCCGGTTTGAGCCGCCGTATCCGCGTCTGACAAACATATTCCGTCAATTTCACGGCCTATCCATCGTTCTATATACGATTTACGGTTTTTAGCGGCAAGGTCTTTTAGGATGCGCACTCGTTTTTCCGCTTCGCGTTCCGGTACGCGGGGTTTATAGTCCCATGCCGCGGTTCCGGGTCGTCTTGAGAACGGGAAGGCGTGTATTTGCGCGAAATCCGCCGTTACGCAAAAATTGAGCGTCTCTAAGAAGCAGGCTTCTGTTTCGCCCGGAAATCCGGTTATAACATCGCAGGCGATGAATGGGTCGTCTTTAACGTCCCGCAGCCGCTGGATTGCGCGGAGCGCCGCGCCGGGTTCATATAGGCGGTTCATTCTTTTTAACGTTTCCGCGCAGCCGGACTGGATTGAAAGATGAAAATGCGGTTTAACACGCGGATGCCGCAGCGTCTCGAAAAAATCTTCGGAAAAAACATCCGGTTCCAGTGACGAAAGCCGTATTCCGGTTGTACTTGTTCCCGCAAGGAGTTTTTTAATCAGCCCGTCTAATCCGGCTTTAGCTCCGTTTACCACTCCGGACCACTGGCAGATGTTTACGCCCGTCAAGACAACCTCCGCGGTTCCAGCGTTTTCTACGGCGCGCAAGCGTTCCAGCGCGTCTTCAAGCGGAAGGCTTCGCGCTTTTCCGCGGGCAATACGCACAAAGCAGTAGGCGCAGGAGTTGTCGCAGCCGTCTTGTATTTTAAGAAAGCAGCGGGAGCGGCGGCTTTTATCTGTCATTTCAAAGCTAAAAGCGTCCGCGTTATCGCGCGCGTTGGCTGGAGCGCAAGTTTCTCCGGCGCAAAAACGCGCCAAAACATTTTGCAGCGCGTCTTCATCATGAGGGTTTTCGCCGGCAATGCGCGGCGGTATATCGAGCATACGGCAACTTTGGGTGCTTGGAACAACGAATAAGCGTCTTTTATCCCGCGTCAGGCTTGAAACAGAGGGGTCAAGCGCTTCAAGGCTGTCTTGGTTAAATCCCGCGTAACATCCGGTAACGATGACGCATTGGGACGGCTTCCGTCTAAGCGCGGCGCGTATCAATCTGCGTCCTTTTTGTTCCGCTTTTGACGTTACGGCGCAGGTGTTGACAACCAGAAGTTCAGCCTCGCCCGCGTCCGCGGCTATGGAAAAGCCCGCGTTGGCGAAAGCGGCGGCGATTGTCTCAGTCTCGCCTTGATTTAGTTTGCAGCCTAATGTTTGAAACGCTACGGACAGCAATGCTGTTACCTTTTTGCCTTTTTTTGCATTAAACGCGCTTATTGGCGCGATGCAAGAGCCGAATGTACACGCGCAAGCCCTCGTTGAGCGTCCGCGAGCTGCGGGTCGAGCGACAGCGCCTTCTCGTAAGCCGCCGCCGCGTCCCGCAGTTCACCCGAATTTTCCCTTGCGTACGCCAGCCGCGCCTGCCAAACCGCGTTGCCGGGGACGTAGTGCAGCGCCGTGGACAGCGCTATATCGGCATGGCGGAACTGCCCCAGTCTGATATAAATTTCGCCAATGTAATAATACGCTATATCAATACGCTGTCCCTCAGGCGCAAGGTAGATGTATTCCTGAAAATATTTGAGCGCCGCGCTGTTACGTCCCTGTTGATAGTCAATTTCCCCCATTATTTCCAGCAGGCGTACATCGTAAGGGCTGACTGCCAGCGCAGCTTCGGCAAAAGAACGCGCCTCGTTGAAACGTCCTAGCTTGGCAAGGCTCCAGCACATTACGACATAGGGATCGACATTCTGTACGCCGCCTGCTTCTATCTCCGAGCGGCAGATGTTTATGGCGGTGTTATAGTTACCGGCGCGGTACTCCGCCAGAGCGTCCGGCTTTATTTGGGCGGCTAATTCCGCCGCGATGAAAATTGAAATAATCGTGAATACTAAACGAATCATGGCTGCCGCGGCTTCACATACGGTTTAGGACGGCGTCCGCGTCATAGAGCAGTTGCCGTTGAACATACAGCCGGCTTCCATGCTGATTTCCGGAGCGCTGACATTGCCTTCCAGCGAGCCTGTAAGCGTGATTTCAACACGCGCCGTAGCTGTTATATTTCCTTTAACCGATCCCCTGATTATGACTCTGCCGGCTTTTATATCCGCCTCGACCTGAGCTTGTTCGTCAATTAGAAGTACGCCTGTAGCGTCAATGAGCCCGCTTATTTTCCCGCGTACTAAAAATGATTTTTCAAAATTAAATGTTCCGGTAAAATTGATGTCCGGTGAAAGCACTGTGTCAAAATCATCATCTTCAAGCCCGTC
>JAIRZA010000170.1 GCA_031267475.1 Spirochaetaceae bacterium
ATAGGCGGCAGGCAGTTTAATAGACATAAGTTTTTTTAAGCAAGCCTCCGCATAGAAAGAGCTTTAGTCTGTGTGAAAAATGTAAAGTTTGCAGACATGGCCGGTACGAGGTTTATAAGAAATGGATACTAATATTTACAGCGGATTTTTTATTTTGCCGCGGACAAGTTCCCGCAAGTTTAAAATAACGCCGCATATATCATCCCCCCCCCCCCCCCTTCAAATAGAAAAATTTTTTGTAAGACTATTATTAGATTCTTTCAACAGACCCGCTAGCCGCTGGATAAATCCTGAAACCCGCCGCCTTTCGGCTGCAAAACCGCGGCTTTGCGGACAAATTGTTTTAGCTTTCCGTCCGCCGGTTTGGAGGCGCGGAAATGACTGCTAATACCTCCGCTTCGCCGGAAATCAGCGTAGTAATGCTGGCGTTTAACCGTCCCCAGTATATAACACGGGCATTCGAGTCTGTTTTAGCGCAGACTTTTAGCAATTTTGAAATAATACTAGTCAATAACGGTTCCACAGACAAAGAAACAAACCCGCTATGCCGTAAACTTGCGGAAGGCCGGACTAATGTAAAACTACTGCAAAGAACAGACAGCAACATAGGCAAAGGACGGAACACCGCGTTGGAGGCGGCGCAGGGCAAGTACATTGTTTATGTTGACGACGACGATTACGCGGCGCCCGAATTATTAGAATTTTTATACAAATTGGCGCGGGATTATGACGCCGGCATATCGTTTTGCGGCTCATATAAACAAATAGAAGGTAACGCGCCGGAAATACAGTTTGAATTTGACAAACGTTTTGTTATGACTCCGGAAGAAGCCGTTTATGAAATCCTTGAGCGAAAAATAACAAACAGCGCTCTTACACCAAAACTTTTAAGCCGCGATCTGTGCGCGCGGTTTCCTTTCCCCGACGATAGCAAATATGACGACATCGCTGTTTCATACAAATTATTCGCCTCGGCGGATAGAATTGCGGCAGACGGAAAACCGTTGTACACCTTCCTGCGGCATGGCGGAAACAATTCAGGCTTTACAAATAATGACAATCAATTAAACCCGCGGCAGCTAGAAGAATATTTCCGCGTATACCGTGAACGCACAACATGGCTTTGTAAAAAACTCCCATCAATAACAGAATATATTAATTACAGCGAATGGTCATTTCTACTCTCAATGTATAGAAAAATAACGATAAACAATTTAACACATTGTGAATCCCAGCGCTCATATTGCGCCGCATATTTGGAAAATGCCGGCGAAAGATATACAAAATCACCATGGATAAAAGATTTTGAGTTTGATTACTTAAAGTTGTACAAGGAAACAAAATAATGACAACCAAATTAATAATACAAGAATTCATCATGGTTATAGCAGCAAACAATATTCTACGGCGGAGTAAATTTCATGGATGGTAATGGTTTGAATATAGCGGTCATAGGTTACGGATATTGGGGGCCAAATCTGGTAAGAAATTTTTTCGCCGCCGGCGCCAACGTGGCGTATATTGTTGATAAAGATGAAAACCGGCTGGCCATGGCTAAACGCGCCTATCCAACAGTAAACACCACGACTGACATCAACCATGCCTTACAGGATACAAACGTTGACGCGGTTGCGATAGCGCTTCCGGTATCATTTCATTATCAAATCGCCCGCATGGCTCTACTTGCGGACAAGCACGTGCTTGTTGAAAAACCAATGACAAAAAGCCGTAAAAGCGCGGAAGAGCTTATTGAGATCGCGTTGAGAAAAAATAAAGTAATAATGTGCGATCATACATTTTTGTATACCGGCGCGGTAAAAAAAATATACGAAATGATCTCCGAAAACGCGCTGGGACAGCTTCAGTATTTTGATTCAATTAGAATAAATCTTGGACTTTTTCAAAATGATGTAAATGTTATATGGGATTTAGCGCCGCATGATATATCAATACTGTCATATATTACGGATGAACAGCCGGTAAGCGTTTCAGCCGCGGGGCTATCGCATACAAAAAACAATGTTGAAAACATCGCATACCTGTCTCTATTTTATCAATCAAATTTTATTGCGCATATAAATGTTTCATGGGTGTCTCCAGTAAAAGTACGAAGAACAATGATAGGCGGAAAAACAAAAACTATTATTTATGACGATGTTGAACCCACTGAAAAAGTTAAAATATACGATTCCAGCTATACCGTTTCAAATGATGAAGCCAATTTATTTATGGTGGATTATAGAGTAGGCGATATTTATATACCAAAACTTGATACAACAGAAGCCTTAAAAAATATGGCGCGTAGTTTTTGCGGCGCGGTTACAAAATCAAGCAAGCCGGAATCCGATTACTCTATCGCTCTTAAAGTTGTAAGCCTTTTAGAAGCCGCCGAGAAATCACTGAAAGACAAAGGAAAAGAGTATAAATTATGAATGTATTAAACGATGATTCCGCTAAACGGACATTGAAAAATGTAATTACCGGTGAAAATGTCATCATCTATGATTTTGTCAACGCTTACCGCTGCGCAATCGGCGATAATACAAAAATAGGAGCGTTTGTCGAAATACAGCAAGGCGTAATAATCGGGAAAAATTGCAAAATCGGCAGTCATTCGTTTATTTGCGAAGGGGTAACTATCGAGGATAACGTCTTTATCGGGCACGGCGTGTCGTTCATAAATGATAAATATCCACATTCTGTAAACAAAGACGGCAGCATGAAATCCGCTTCTGACTGGGAGCTAATCCCCACAACCGTGCGGCGCGGCGCGTCCATAGGAACCGGCGCCGTTATATTGTGCGGCGTAATAATCGGCGAAAACGCGATTATAGGCGCTGGTTCAGTGGTTACACGGGATGTAGCGCCTGATTCCACCGTTGCGGGAAACCCCGCTGCCCCCCCCCCCCCCAACAACAAACGCCGCGTCGGCAAAGAAGTCTTTTCAAGCGCAAATCCCGCCGCGGACGGAGAATAACCTGTGATAATATTTGCAGCCGGATTACCACCCTGTTTATGCGCCGCTATCCTGATTATAAGGATATTCGCAATGGCTAAAGCGGTGTGCATCGGAGGTAAAAATAATATCGCGGTAAACGCGCTGCTTTATCTGCTTGATGTAATTGGATTGAGCAAGAAAGATATATGCGTAATTCCAGTTAAAAGCGACACCGGCGTTGACGACTGGCAGAAATCGCTGGTAAAAACATCTAAAGAAGAAGGCGTTGATATATGCCAATTGAATGATATATATAATCAAAATGATATAATTTTTATATCGCTAGAGTTTGATAGAATTATAAATCCGCGCAAATTCGCGTCAGAACGTCTTTTTAATATACATTTTTCTCTTCTGCCTAAATATAAAGGTATGTATACATCGGCGCTTCCGATACTAAACGGTGAAAATACAACAGGTGTTACACTGCACGGCATTGACGAAGGAATAGATACCGGCCCGGTAATTGACCAGTATGAATTTAAAATAGATATAAACGATACGGCGCGTATGCTTTATTTTAAGTATTTGGACAACGCGCTGCGTATTTTTAAGACACAAATACAAAAACTGCTGGCAAATGATTTTTGCTTCCGCAGACAGGATATTTTAATGTCGTCATATTATGGCAAAGACCCCGGCATATTTAATCAGCAAATTTTATTGAATAAAACTTCATATCAAATACACAACCAAATTAGAGCATTATGCTTTAAGGAATTTCAGCTTCCATCGATAAACGGGAGGCTTATTTCAGAATCCGCGCTTACCGGTGAATTTATTGGATATAATCAATTAGTTGAATTAAACGACAGATTTATAATTTCAGGAATTGACGGTTATAAAATAACTGCAAAAAAGGACGGTTACAGCAATGCCGTATATTGAGTTTATGGATTTACAGCGCCAGTATAAAACGCATAAATCAGGTATAGAAAAAGCGCTTGCAAACGTATGCGCTTCCGCCGCTTTTTCAGGCGGGGAATACGCGGAACAGTTTGAAAAAGAATTCGCCGCCTATCAGGGAGCGCGATTCGCCGCCGGAGTTTCTAATGGAACTGACGCGCTTCATTTAGCCATGCGCGCGTTAGGGATACAAGCGGGCGATGAAGTTATAATCCCCGCAAATACATTTATCGCAAGCGCGTGGGGTCCGGTATATACAAACGCAAAACCTGTTTTTATAGACTGCGAAAATGATACTTGGCAAATTGATGTTTCGCAGGTTGAAGCCGCTATTACAGAAAAAACAAAAGCCATAATAGGAGTGCATTTGTATGGACAGCCGTTTGATGTTGACGCGCTCAAATCTATTGCCTGTAAATATAAACTATTTCTTGTTGAAGACTGCGCCCAGGCGCACGGCGCGGAGTATAAAGGAAAGCGGCTTGGCGCTTTAGCTGACGCGGGTAGTTTTAGCTTTTATCCCGGAAAAAATTTAGGCGCTTACGGCGAAGCCGGAATGACATTGTCAAATAACGAAGCGCTCATAAAGCATATAAACGCCTTAAAAAATCATGGCTCGTATATTCGCTATTACCACGATGAAATCGGTTATAACAACCGTCTTGACGGCATACAAGCCGCAATACTGAGCTACAAACTGCGGTTTCTTGACTCATGGACAGAACGCCGCAGGGAAATCGCCAAGATGTATTTTGACGGAATTGTGAATACAAATATAGTTATGCAAAAACAGCCGGATTTTGCCTCGTCGTGCTTCCATCTTTTTGTTATAGAAACCCCGGATCGCGATGATTTTACCGCATACTTGCAAGATAACGAAATCGGTTACGGCGTTCATTATCCGGTTCCATGCCATCTTCAAAAAGCATTTGCGCACCTTGGATACAAAGCGGGCGATCTGCCCGTATCTGAATATCATTCCACTCATTGCTTGTCGCTGCCCATGTTTCCGGAACTCACCGATTGGGAAGTTGAACGGGTAATTGATGTTTGTAATAAATACAGGAGGATTATTTAATGGATTCATTAAACATTGACATAGGCGTAATCATCATAAACAATATCTGCACCTTAAAATGTAAAAAATGTATAACACTTACACCATATCAGAAAAGACCTATTAATTTTGATGTAGCGGATATTAAAAATGATATAGACGGATTTTTCGAAATATTTGAAAAGTGTAACCATTTTGACATCGAAGGCGGCGAAACGCTGTTGCATCCTGATATTACAGAAATAGTCTCTCACTCATTAAAATACAGCGATAGATTCAAATATACAGCCATTCTTACAAATGGAACAATTGTTCCCAAAAAAGAATTGCTTGAATTCTGCAAAGACAAGCCTGTATTTTTTATTATAGATGATTATGGTGAAAAACTTTCTATTAAAAAATCCGAAGTAATCGAATCCTTAAAAGAATATAATTTAAATTATCGCATCGATACATATCACAGCGATAATCAGTATTGCGGCGGCTGGATAGATATGGGCGATTTTTCTTATAAAAATTATTCGAAAGAACAATTGATGAGTAACTTTAAGCGCTGCCGCGCTACGCAGGGTATTCCTTACATAAAAGAAGGAAAGATTTTTTCCTGCACTATCGCGGCTCCCGGAATAAGTCATATTCCGCTATTACCCGGAGAATATATTGATTTACGCGATAAAAACCAGACGATAAGCGAAAAAATTGAAACGGCAAAAAATTTTTACAAAAAACCAATCGCTCATTGCGCTTTCTGCAACGCATTCATAATAAGCTCCCCGCGTATTGCCGCCGCCGAACAATTCAAAACAGGCGAATTGACTGATGATATGAAAATTTGCGATTAAGCCGGAATATCATGCTTTGCGCTTTATAAATCCCCCCCCCCCCCCGCACAACCATTACCACACAACAACCATTGGACACACACTTATAAAAAACTTGGTGGGGGGGGGGGGGGCTAATTAAACAATACACCTATACAACAAGCTCGTCTTCGCCGGCGCGCGCGACAACTATTTCGCCAGTATCTTCAAGATGCCGTATAATAGCGACGATTTTTTGCTGCGCTTCTTCCACGTCCTTCAAACGAACCGGACCCATGAACTCCATATCTTCCTTAAGCATCTGGGCGGCGCGTTTACTCATATTCCGGTATATTTTATCCTGCACTTCAGCATCGACTGATTTAAGCGCTTTTGACAATTCCTGCTGATCCACCTCGCGCATAACTTTTTGAATCGCGCGGTCGTCCAGCATGACAATATCTTCAAACACAAACATACGCTTTTTAATCTCTTCCGCAAGTTCAGGGTCTTCTTCCTCAAGCGCTTCAATTATCTGCTTTTCGGAAGAGCGGTCTACAAGATTGAGAATCTCAACGATACTCGGCACACCGCCCGCCGCGGTATAATCTTCGCTGGACAGTGTAGAAAGCTTCTTTTCAAGCACACGCTCAACCTCGCGCAAAACCTCAGGGCTCGTTCTATCCATCACCGCGATTCGCCGCGCTACTTCGCTTTGCACCTCGTGAGGCAGATTCTGCAAAATCACGGAAGCCTTGTTTGGCTCAAGATAGGCGAGGATAAGCGCTATCGTCTGCGGCAGCTCTTGCTGAATAAAGTTAAGAAGATGCGCCGGATCGGTACGCCGGATGAAATCAAACGGGCGCACTTGCAGGCTGGAAGTAAGCCTGTTTATTATGTCAACCGCCTTTTGACTGCCCAAAGATTTTTCGAGCAATTCCCGCGCATAGTCTATGCCGCCTATAGATATGAACTGGTTCGCCATCATCAACTCTTGGAATTCAGTCAAGATAGCGTCTTTTTGCTCAGGCTCAATAGTCTCAAGCCGGGCGATTTCAAACGTAAGCGTTTCTATCTCATCCTCGCGCAGATATTTGAAAATCTCGGAGCTTATATCCGATCCTATGCTGACAAGGAATACGGCGGCCTTCTGCCGTCCGCTCATGTTTTTTATGTCTTTCTTTCTTTTTGACTCAGATTCAGCCATGATTCCGCCCTACTCCTCCATTATCCATGTGCGTATCAGTTGAGCGACATCAGACGGGTGTTCCTTAGCAAGATTGATAGCTTTTTCCTGAAGCTCCATCCGCGCCTGATCCTCAACAGACATCTCGACCTCTTGCCCTTCGTTTTCCGCGCGAAGCAAAGCCTCCTCGCGCATAAGCTGATGTTGACGCGCCAATTCCTCTTCCCGCGCCCTCCGCGCCGCTTCCTGCGCGCGCCGTATAATCTGGAATAGTACAAAGCCCACCATCAAGAGCGCCGCTCCGATGAGGCTTGCGATAATCGTTATCTGAATCTGACGCTGCCGCATCAAGGCCGCGTCTTCAGCGGCAAATTGAGCGCTGCGGTCAATCTGAATATTCTGCACACGCACAACATCGCCGCGGGATGCGTTAAAACCTATGGCTCCCTCGATAAGCGCCTGACTCTTCGCAATCTCTTCCTGCGACAGCGGTTTATACTCGCGCTCCACCCTGCCGTCCGGCATATACACAATTTTCCCGTTATCGCCCCGCTTTCTATCCCAAATGCCGTCTATGTTTACGGATACACTGATACGGTCTATAGTCGGACTGCGTTCCTCCGTAATCTCCTCGCGGTTAAACTCCTCGTTATGCGTGCGCGTCTCCTGCGTCGTTTCTCCGTACAGATTCGACATATCACGGTACGCCGGCGGGGTCTGACCTTCAACTCCGGAGGGACCCTCTGGATTGAAGCCCGTGCCTTTCCACGATGTTTTTGATGTAGTCTCGGACAGAGTTAGCGAGCTGACATACTCCGAATCATCGTAAGAAAGCCCGGGAGTACGCTCTTTCAAGATTATGGGTGTTATTTTCTGCGATTCAACCGCTTTTTTCGACATATCCATATCTATTTTTATGTTGAGATCGCGGACGCGGTCGCTGGAAAAATTTACCTGCAAAGCGCGAAGTATATCGGCGCGGTATTTCGCCTCCGTGTCGCGCACTATTTTTATCTCTTTTTCGATACGAGCGAGCCTGTCAAACTCCGCCATACCGGCAAAATCGTTCAGCACTATACCGTTTTGGTCGGTGATTACAATGTTATCCGGCTTTAAGCCCTCAACCGCAAACATCAACAGCTTTTGGATGCCCTCAATTTTTTTACGGTCGCTTGTAATATCGCTGCCTGGTTTTGGCGATATTATGACACTCGCCGTTACCGGATTCTGCTCCGAAGCGAACAAGGTGCGCTCCGGCATCTCTATAACAACATTCGCGTCGTCAATTTCAGACAATGAACGTATATGATCTGTTACCATTGTGGTTATCGCGCGCCGAAGGTTCACGTTGCGCTCAAAATCGGTAATAGTCCAACGGTCGCGGTCGAACAACGCCCAAGGATCCGTGCCGCGGGGAACCAAATCCTCGCGAACAAGTATCGCCCGCATACGCCGCGCCGTCTCCTCGTCCGGGACATACACAATACCGGAGGCGGAGACCTGCGTCTTCACGCCCTCCGTGTTTATGCGGGTAACTATGGCGGCCCGCTGCTCTTCATTCATAATCGGCGTATCGATCACCGGAATCATGCCCGGCCCCGACGATACAGACACCATCAACACTATCGCGGTTATCGCAGCCGCGACAATGCCGCCCATGATGAGCTTCTGAACAATCGTCCAGCGCCCCCACAGTGTTTTAAACTGTTCTATCAGATTCTTGAAAAACTCCCCCATATTTCCCCTCCCATGGGCAGACAGCGGCAAGCGTCATTAAAAATATTTTTATTAAAAAGATTTTTCGTGGCGCCGCGCCTCTATCTTGTGTTGATTATATCTCTCCATGCCTGAGTCAAACGACTCAACAGCGTCCGGGCTATATTAAGCGACATGGACGCTTCAGCCTCCGCTATCGTTAAATCGTGTATATCTACAGAGCCCGGATCGGTTATCGCGGCTTCGCTCAAAGAAGAAACTCGATTCTGATCGCCTGAAACTTTGTCTATAGCGCGAAGCATAACATCTGAAAAACTGGCGTTATCCACACGATTAAGACCAGCCGCGCCCAGACTTCCTGAACGAAGCACGGCCTCGGTACCTATTTTGCGTCCAAGCTCGGCTATCTCCGCCCCCTGCCCGCTAAAATCCTTTATTATACCGCCATGGTCGCGGGTCCCGGAAAAACCAACCACGCCGGCATTGTCTATATGCCGCGAATTGCTAACCGCCATCGGCAGCGGATCAATGCCTTGTAAATGAGGTATCAAACCCATATTCCATTATCTCCTTGCAAAACCGTTTGTTTAACGGGCTGAGCCTATCTCTAAAGCGCGTAAAAACATTGCCTTAGAACCCTCGATAACAGAAGCGTTAGCCTCGTAAGCGCGGCTCGCCGCTATCATATCCGTCATTTCGGTAACAATATCAACGTTAGGCATCTCGACATAACCTTCACGCGGGCCGCTTTTAATCGCGTCAGGATGCGTCGGGTCGTATACGAGGCGCGGCGGGGTGGTGTCTTTTTCTATTTCAGCTACACGGACACCCTTCCCTACCCCGTTATCCATACCTTCCGGCAAAAACGGGCTGCGCCAGTACGCCTGCTCGACACGCGGACGCATTACAACACGGCTGCGCCGGAACGGACCGCCCGCCGCCGTCCGTGTTGTTGACACATTGGCAATGTTGTCCGCGATAACATCAGTACGCAGCCGCTCCGCCGTCATGCCGGACGAAGCTATGTCTATGGCGTTAAATAATCCCATACATAAACTCCTAAGCTCTTAGCACGTTATTTATTTGACTGAATTCAAATGCCGCCGACTGCGCTAACAGATAGTACATCATTTGATTTTCTACAAGGCGCTGAACTTCCTGTTCAGCGTCAACATTATTACCGTTATTTTTGGATGTGCTTACATAATCAAGCACACGGCGGGGTTTCACATCGCGCCAGTCGGGTGGATTCCAATTGGAAATATGGCGCGGGTCTGTCCGCGTCAGTTCAACGACAGGTTTTTGCTTTTCGCCGTCCAGCGCCCGCTTAAGCTCGCTTTCAAAGTTAAGTTCGCTTCGCTTAAAGTTAGGCACACCGGCATTGGCAAGGTTGTTTGCCAGTACATCACGCCGTATCGTCTGAGCGTCAAGGGCGCGGTGCAAAAGATCCACGGTCTTAGAAAAACTATTCATACTTAACAGCCTCCCAACTATCAGTATCGGTAAACCAGACAAGCGCCTTAATGACGACCCCTGCCGCATAGCAACAGGCCGCCGCCGTTCCGCAAGTCATTCTTTCGGGTTTGAAACCGCCCCAAAGGGAGGGATAAACCGCCTTCAAATAAACAGCGCTCAGAACGGGCGGACGGATAAATCAGGCCGCCTGTTCAAAACAGATTTACAAAATGTATCGTCCCAAATCTTGATTCTGCGTTATATCTTTAAGACGCTCGTCAACAAAATCCGGCGTTATAGTTATTTTCGCCGGAGCTATATCCGGCGCTTCAAAAGAAATTTTTTCGAGCAATGTCTCCATAATAGTATGAAGACGCCGCGCGCCTATGTTTTCGAGGCGCGAATTAACATCGGCGGCAAAGGCCGCCAAGCGCTCAACTGATTCAGAGGTGAATTCAAGTTCAACATCCTCTGTAGCCAGCAAGTCGGCGTACTGCTTCGTAAGCGAATTCTTAGGCTCTGTAAGAATCCGCAAAAATTCTTTCTTGCCAAGCGATTCCAATTCCACGCGAAGCGGAAAGCGCCCCTGTAATTCGGGAATCAAATCGGAAGGCTTGCTTATATTAAACGCTCCGGCCGCAATAAACAAGACGTGTCCGGTATCAACCGGTCCCCATTTAGTGTTGACGACAGCGCCCTCGACTATGGGTAATATGTCGCGCTGAACGCCTTCGCGGGATACGTCGTGCCCGCCGCCGCGATCGCCCTTTACGGCGACTTTGTCAATCTCGTCAATAAAAATTATGCCCATCTCTTGTACACGGCGGCGGGCTTCCTCCGTTACACGGTCGGCGTCGATAAGTTTTTCAGCTTCTTCGCTTATTAGGATTTCACGCGCGCGCTTTACCGGCAGAACCTTGCGCTTTTTGCTGCCGCCAAAAATACCCGCTATCCCGGAAAGGCTGGACTCTATTTCCTCAAAACCGCTGCCCATCATTCCGAAAGACGGCATTGGTATATCCTGACTCACGGAAAGTTCGACAGTTTTGTCTTCAAACTTACCCTCGCGCAGCATGGCGCGAAATTTTTCCCTCGTGCTGCTCTGCCTTTCTTTCTCGGCGGCGTCCGCCGCTTTCTCTTCTTCGGTAAGCTCCCGTTCAATCTGTTCAGCCGCGCCTTTGCCGCGGTTTCGCTTGCGGGCCATGGGGATTCCCACCTGAATCGCGGTTCCCATCACGCTAGGTCCGTCCGCGTCGTTATTGATTGAAAAAGCACCCATAGGTGTAATGACCGGCTTCTCGTTTTCCTCTTTGGACTTTTCGCCGCGCCGCCGCCTGCCGCCGGAACCCGGCAGCAATAAATCAAGCAATGCCTCTTCAGCGCGTTTCATAGCGTCTTCTTTTACCGCCTCTTGCATCTCTTGTTTTACCATCTGATAGCCGGCGGCCATCAGATCACGCACCATAGATTCGACATCCCGGCCGACATAGCCGACTTCGGTGTACTTAGTAGCCTCTACCTTAAGAAAGGGCGAACCTGCCAATTTGGCCAACCTGCGGGCAATCTCGGTCTTGCCTACACCGGTTGGACCTATCATCAGTATATTTTTGGGCGCTATATCCTCGCGGATTTCCGGCTCCAGCTTCAACCGCCGTATTCTATTGCGTAAAGCAACGGCTACAGCCCTTTTCGCCTTATCCTGCCCAATGATATACTTATCCAGTTCAACCACGATTTCCTGCGGCGTTAGATTGTCTAAATTTTCTTTCGTTGTCATTTACTTTTATTCTAGCTCTTTTCAAAAATAAAGGTAAGAGGGCGCGGCGGCCATGGCAAAATTCATCAGCCGAAAAGTATGGAAGCCGCAAATTAGTGGTGTTCGCAACATTGCGCAAGCCGCCGGACTCTATACGCGCCCGTTTTTTTTGAATACCATGAAAAGCAACAGGAGATGCTGATAATGAAGCTTGTTTTTTTAGGGCCGCCCGGCGCCGGTAAAGGGACGCTGGCGGCTAAAGC
>JAIRZA010000162.1 GCA_031267475.1 Spirochaetaceae bacterium
CAAGCAAAGCTTGTCCAGCAACTTATGAAAACCGCAGTTTTGTCGTCATCATGACGCGCCCATAGGGCGAAAAACTGCAAGAGCCTGTTACAAAATAACCGATTTTGGAACAGGCTCAAATAACAAGGAGAAAAAATGAACTCAGTTAAATTCAATATCCACGCGCTAAAAAAAATCATCCTATGCGCCGCCGCCATGACGGCTGCCGCGTCCGTGTCCGCGAATGAGATTGTACGAGGCCAAACAGCCCCCGATTTTACATTCACAAGCACTGTTCCGCCGTTTAAGCAACAAAAACTTTCTGACTATCGGGGAAAACCAGTCGCGCTGCATTTTTGGGCTACATGGTGCGGACCCTGCATCCGTGAATTGCCGCTCATTGCCGGACTTTCTGCAAAATCAGACGACATTACAGTTCTCGCGGTAAATTGCGGCGAGCCGGAAAAAGATGTTTCTTCATTCCTTTCAAAAAGAAAGATTAAGTTAAACCTTGTGCTGGACGAAAAAGGCGGGATTTCAAACTTATACAACATAACCGCCATCCCGCAAACTTTCATGATAGACGCTGACGGTGTTATACAGTCGGCGCAAACCGGCTCTTATAACAAAAAAGGGTTAGACCAGGCGGTTTCCGCTCTGCTAAAGAATGAACCGTCCCCGCCTGAAGGCCGGAGAATTAGACCCAGCCTCTAAAATCGCTCTGACGCGGAGTGTAGCGGAAACACGAAAATCCCGCTTTTTTGACGGCAAGCCGTCAAAAAAGCGGCCACGGCGTTCACCAGATACACTTGAATTTGGAATTCCCGCGCCGGACTGTATATTTAGAACGAGTAATTGTATGATATTCATATACCATGATTTTCGGAAAACGGTATTGATTTAGGAGAAGCGGCGGGACGCTTCTATTCTTCCGCGGACAATACCGCCGGTCATGGCTTGTCCGGCTGAGCGCCGGTACAATTTTATTTTTCAATAAAGGCGGAAAAGTGATTTTATGCAAAGGTATAAAAGCCGGATTCGTATAATCATAACATACATAGTTTTTTACTCGCTGATAATTTCGGTTATTTATGCGGCGGCGGGGCTTATTTTGAAGGCGATAGGAAAAACGCCGTCCATCATATTTTTTAGGAACGAGGGCGACTACGGCTTAATATTGCTGCAATGCGCACTGGGGCTTGTAATACTATTTTTACCCGGATTACTTGAAAAACGCTGCAAAGTAATAATCGAGAATTTTGTTTATATATTTTTTGTCATATTTTTATTCGCGGCGATAATTTTAGGCGAGGTTCATGATTTTTACTACCGTGTCCCGCACTGGGATACGCTTCTGCACGCTTGCAGCGGGATTATGCTTGGCGCTCTGGGTGTTTCTGTAATAGATATTCTGAATAACAGCAAAAAAGTCCAGTTGAATTTGAGCGAAGGTTTTGCGGCGCTGTTCGCGTTTTTTTTCGCCGTGTCGCTCGGCGCGATATGGGAGATATACGAGTACCTGATAGATTCGTTTTTGGGGTTTAATATGCAGCGATATAGACTGAAAGACGGAACATTGCTTCTGGGGCAGTCAGCCTTGTATGACACGATGAAAGATTTAATAGTGGATGTATTGGGCGCTTTGGCAATTTGCATAATCGGGTACGCGATGCTAAAACAGAAAAACAGGCGCTCATTTAAACTGCTTCCGCCGGTCGAATGGACGCCGCCCGCCGGAGAAAGCGCTGTAAAGTCCGGCTTGCCGCAAAAATCCGCGCGTAAAAATTTAAGAAAATCATAAACCAACGTCGGAAAATGGCGGCGCCCTGCGCAGTACGGATTTTATCACCGCGTTTTCAGCTAAATTTAGCGCCGGATCCGCCTCCAGAATCGTAAAAGCGTCAGTCCGCGCGCGAGACAGGCACTCGGCGTCGCGAACCGGATCCGCAACTCCAAGTTTTATATAGCCCGATTGTTCTGTTCCGGCTATCTGACCCGGACCGCGCAGCTTGAGGTCTTCTTCCGCGATTACAAAGCCGTCGCTGTTTTCAAGCATCACCCTAAGCCGCTGTTTGCCGTCCTCTGTAAGCTCGTCAGAATAAACCAAAAAGCAGAAAGATTGAGCTTCGCCGCGGCCTACACGGCCGCGTAATTGGTGGAGCGCGGAAAGACCAAAGCGCTCCGCGTGTTCAATTACCATGCAGGTCGCGTTAGGCACATCTACACCAACTTCAACAACGCTTGTAGCGACAAGTATCTTTGTATCCCCTACGCGAAAGGATTCCATTATCTGTTTTTTCTGGTCTTCCGCGATTTTTGAATGGATGAGAGCAAGGGGCGTATTTGGAAACACTTCTTTCGCAAGCCGCGCCGCCATCGATTCAGCGTCCTTCAGTGAACGCAGCGGCAATTCGCCGTCGCATTCGTCCGCTTCTATAAGCGGATAAACAAAGTACGCCTGCCTGCCTTGCGCGAGTTCGTACCGTACAAAATCGTACACTTTCTTTTCATTTGACTGCTTGGCCAGGTGAGTTTCTATAGGCTTTCGTCCCGGCGGCAGGCTGGAAATAACGGAAACGTCCATGTCGCCGAAGACGGTCAGAGCCAGGGTGCGGGGTATGGGCGTAGCGCTCATCATTAAAAGATCGCAGCGGTCGCCCTTCGCCAGAATCGCCTGCCGCTGTGTAACGCCGAAACGGTGCTGCTCGTCAATGACAACCAAAGATAAATTTTTGTATACAACACTTTTTGAAAACAAGGCGTGTGTACCAAGCACAAGATCAACATTGCCCGCCGCAAGCGATTTCAACAGTTGATTGCGGCCCGCGGTTTTGATGTTTCCGGTAAGAAACGCTACCCGTATACCGAGCGGCTCTAACAGACGCGCCGCGTTCTCGGCGTGTTGATGAGCTAAAAGCTCGGTAGGCGCCATGATTGCGGCCTGCGCTCCGGAATCTATCGCTTTGAGCGCCGCTAAAAATGATACCAGTGTCTTGCCCGATCCTACATCTCCTTGCAAGAGTCGCGCCATAGGGTAGGGGCTGTCCATATCGCGGTTAATATCATCAAGCGCGGATTCTTGCCCGCCGGTTAGAGTGAACGGTATGCGTTCAATCAAACGCTGTTGTAACGGCGAAGGCTTTCCGTTGTATTCTCTGTCAATTTTGACACCCGCCGTGTTTTTTCTTTCAAGAGCGCGTTTGCCAACGATAATTTCTAAATAAAAAAGCTCTTCATAAATAAATGTTTTCTTTGCTATTTCAAGCTGTTCAATATTTTCCGGGAAATGCAGCGCTTGAAGCGCGTTAGCTTTTGAAAGAAAGCCTTCGCGTTTTATAATCGAGTCGGGCAGTTCATTTTCAAGCGGCGCGGCGTACTGGCGGAGCGCGGTACTGACGAGGACGCGCATATGATTCTGTGTAAGACCCGCTTTGAGCGGATATATGGGCAGTATGCGGAAAAAATCTTTTTCTGAAACACCGTCCCCGCGCCGCGCGTCCTGTAAAACCGGTCCGGCAGGCTCAAACTCGAATGAGCTTGATTGTAATTCCCCGTACTTGTAAGAGAAGCTCCCATACAAATAATACCGGCGTCCCGGCAAAAGCTGTTTTTCCAAAAACGGGCGATTAAAACAAACAAGGGACGCGGATGTTGTTTCATCAGATATGTATATTTTAAGCGTTCTTGTTTTCCCGAACTGCCGCCATTCGCTGCGAATCACGCTTACAAGGGAGCAAATCCTGCCTTTTTCAAAATCCCGGAGAGGGACAATATGGCTGCGGTCTTCCCAATCGCGCGGGTAATGGCATATCAACTGCGCGACATTGTATATCCCCATGTTCGCCAAAGATTTTATTTTTGCCGGGCCGAGTCCTTTGATATTACCGGCGGATACCGTTAATTCCCGTAAGAACAATTTCAATCCCCTAAATCGGGAGTTTCATGAAAAAATTTTCCAGCAAGCGCGTGAGTACGCCAAGCGCGATTCCTAAAATCACCAGCGATATTATTGACACTATTAAACCCGTCGTATAATGAACAATCCTTTCACGAAATAAAATTCTGTTTATGCGAAATTGAACCGGCGCCGCTATCGTGTCGATTATTCTCCAAAACGGGGTGTAAATATCAGCGCTTATAATATACGCCGCAAAACGCAATATCAATACAAATATAAGAAAACCAATAATGAAAGACACCGCGGACCAAAGTATGCCAAGGCAAAGCGCAAAAATTACCCCGATACTTATCCTGCCGAACCGCGCTACGGTGGCGACTATGTTGTTTACAATTGAAAGAACGGCGAGGGCTACAATCGGCGAGAAGTCTATATTTCTGGAGCGTAAAGCGCGAAAACGGCGAAAATAGTTCAAGTACGGATCTGTAATGCTGCAAAGTATGTAGAAAGGACGGCCAAGCCCGCTGTTTCCGCTGAACCATGAAAGAATGATACGAATAAAAATGAGCAGCGAAAAAATATTTAGTACGCCGCTTATTACAGACATTATAGTTTGTAACATTTATACTCCTTAATGTGTGTTTTAATTAGGACGACGCTGGTTAGACCCGCAGGCTAACCGGCGCCGTCCTAAGACAACCAAGCGTCCGCGACAACGGCGCAGTGCTTCAGCGCCGTAAGATGGTCATTCTTGGGCGCGGCTCCCAGCGCCACGCTGCGCAGGCGAATTTCATTGTTGTCGACAGGCACATGAAAATAAACGGAACACGGGCCGGAATATTCGCAGATGCAGTCGCGCACGGGATACAGATCCTCCATTTTTTTTACCGCGTCTTTTTGTAAACGTATATGGAGCTCCCGCCACGCCATCTCGTCCGCGCATGAAATATCCAGCAATTCTTTGAATATCACGCTTTGTTTGTCGTCGCGTTTGTTATACGACCCCTTGAACGCTATAGCCGTATCGACAGCGAGTTTTTCACCGTACTTTTCCCATTCGTCGCAGAAAAATGTTATATCAATATCGCCGTTATAATCGGTAAGAGCGCCGAAACCCATCCAGCGATCCTTATTTTTTCCTTTTGATATTTGATATGGTTTAATTGATGTCAGAATTCCGGCAAGGGTAAACATTTCGCCGTCATTCGCCGTTTCGCCGGGCCGGGCTAGGTTTATCTTTACAGCGCGTTTCCAAAAATCTTTGTACGGATCCAACAGAGACAGCGATGGAGCTTTCGCCGCGGAGTCCGCGGGAACAGCGTCCATGTTTTCCGGCGCGGACAAATCCGCGTGGTTTATGTCAAACGCCTCTTTTACAATGACGGCGGGCTTTTCATTTCTGCGGTCAAATTTTCCCTTAATCACAACAACATTGTCAATCTCCAGCGTGTCGCGGTATTTTTCCCAGGCGTCAGAAAAAAATGTAATTTCAATATCGCCGTTGTAGTCTGAAAGCACGCCGGATCCCATGAAACTGCCGGCGTAACGCCCTTTTTTAATTTGGATGGAGCGCAGCGCTTTTATCACGCCGGCGAAAACATAATCGCGGCCTGCCAGAATCTTATCCGGTTCCGACAGATCCGCCGTTACAAGACTTTGCCATTTTTCTTTGTACTCATCCAGCGGATGTCCCGAAAAATAGAAGCCGATAAGTTCTTTTTCCATGCGAAGTTTTTCATTGCGCTCCCATTCGGGCGCTGGAATAAATTTGAAATCGTCATATTCTTTTTCGCCGGAATCTTCGAATAGACTCCCCTGCGCGGAATTTTTATCATCCTTTTTTTTCTGAGCGTACTCGACAGCCCGCTCCAAATTCGCGGCCAAAGTAGAGCGTCCTATACTAAAGCTGTCAAACGCGCCGGTTTGGATCAAAAGTTCCACCACCTTTTTTCCCACCAGTTTTATATCGATTCTGTCAAGGAAGTCCATAAAATCTTTGTAGGGGCCGTCTTCACGGGCGCGCGTGATTTCTTCGGCGGGGCCGGATCCAATTCCCTTTATGCCAAGCAGTCCATAGAATATTTTTCCGTTGTTTACGCTGAATAAACGATCCGAATTTTGCACATCCGGAGGTTTAATCTCTATTCCCATTTTACGCGCTTCATCAATGTACAGCGGCAGTTTGTCCGTGCTGTTAATTTCTGTCGTAAGTTTTGCCGCCATAAATTCAACAGGGAAATTCGCCTTCAAATACGCCGTTTTGTAGGCTATGACCGAATATACCGCCGCGTGGCTCTTGTTAAAACCATATCCCGCAAACGGCAAAAGTATTTCAAATATGTTACCGGCTAATTCTTTCGTAAAGCCTTTTTTTACAGCGCCTTCGATAAATTTTTCTTTTTCGGCCGCCATCACATCGATTTTCTTTTTCCCCATGGCGCGGCGCAAAAGGTCCGCCTGTCCCAGCGAATACCCGGCGATACGCTGCGCCACCTGCATAACTTGTTCCTGATAAACGATAACGCCGTATGTCTCTTCCAAAATGTCTTTAAGGCTGTTGTCTGGATATTTGACAGGCTCCACGCCGTTTTTACATTTTATATACTGCGGTATATAGTCCATAGGACCCGGACGGTACAAAGCGTTTAACGCGATAAGGTCTTCGATTTTGTCTGGTTTTGTTTGTTTAAGAATGTTCCGCATTCCGTCAGATTCAAATTGAAAGATGCCGGAGCTTTTTCCTTCTCCCAGCATCTCAAATGTCGCTTTGTCATTTTCAGGGATTTTTTCAATGTCGAAATCAGCGTATTCCCGCCCTTTATTTCGCACAATGGCGACGGTGTTTTTTATTAGATCAAGATTTTCAAGGCCGAGAAAATCCATCTTTACCAATCCGGCGCTTTCAAGCTGATCCATCGTAAACTGCGTGGCAATGCCGCCGGTCGCGGAGTCGCGGTATAGCGGCACATAGTTGTCCAGTTTCGATTTTCCTATCACAACACCCGCCGCGTGAAGTCCGGTATTACGCGATTTTCCTTCCAGCTTCCGGGCAAAATAGAACAACTCCGTGTAGCGCGGATCTTTTTCAAGTTCAACAAGTTTAGGTTCGGTTTCAAACGCGCTTTTTAAGGTTGTTTTCGGCGTTTCAGGAATCAGGCTCACAATCATGTTTGATTCGTTGAGCGGGATGTCCAGAACGCGCGCGACATCTTTTATAACGGCGCGCGCTTTCAATGTTGTAAATGTAATTATCTGTCCAACGCGCTCCGCGCCGTATTTTTGCGTAACGTAGTCGATTACTTCGCCGCGCCGCTCCTGACAAAAATCAACGTCAAAGTCAGGCATGGAAATACGTTCGGGATTCAAAAATCGTTCAAAAAGCAAATTGTATTTAAGCGGGTCAACGTCCGTTATGCGCAAACAATATGCGACAATTGAGCCGGGGCCGGAGCCGCGTCCCGGGCCTACGGGGATGTCGTTTCTTTTCGCCCAGTTTATGAAGTCGGCTACTATCAAAAAATAACCGGTAAATCCCATATCGATTATTGTTTTTAGTTCAAATTCCACACGCTCTTTTACCGCGCCGCCGTAATCGGGGTAGCGTTCGGCAAGTCCTTCCATTGTGCAGGCGCGTATGTATTCGTCCGCGTTTTCATAACCTAATGGAATATCAAACGCCGGCAAATAATGAATTAGATCTTTTGTATCAACACGCGGTATTTCGGTTTTGCATCTTTCCGCGATTTTAATGGTGTTCGCTACAGCTTCCGGGTATTCGGGAAAAAGAGCGGACATCTCTTCCGCCGATTTAAGATAGAATTGATCGCCGTCAAAACGCAGCCGGTTTTCGTCGGCGCGTTTCTTTTTAGTGCCGATGCATAGCAGTATGTCGTGCACCACGCTGTCCGCCTGTTCCAGATAATGCACATCGTTGGTAAGGACTAAACCTATGCCTGTCTTTTTTGATATTTCAATTATACCCGGATTAGAATTTTTCTGCGCCTTGATGTTGTGATCTTGTATTTCGAGGTAGTAATTATCCGGCCCGAACAGGTCCCTGAACCATAGCGCGCGCTTTTCGGCTTCATCTTTTTTCCCCGCAAGAATCAAACGCGGTATCTCGCCCGCAAGACAGGCGGAAAGACAAATTAAGCCTTCGTGATATTTTATTAAAAGTTCTTCGTCAATGCGCGGCTTGTAATAAAATCCTTCGGTATAGGCCAGCGACGCGAGTTTTAACAGGTTGCGGTAGCCGGTTTCGCCGGTGGAAAGCAACACCAGGTGATACGACTTTCCTTCTGTTTTTTCATCGTCGTCCGTGCTGTGTTTAAGGCTGCCGCGTTCGCGTCTTGAACCGCGCGTCATATAGAATTCGCATCCGATTATTGGATGTACGCCGGCTTTTTCGCAGGCGTCGCGGAATTTTAGAACGCCGAACATATTCCCGTGATCGGTTATGGCAAGGTGCTTCATGCCAAGGGCCGCCGCTCTGCCGGCTAGGTCCGCCGCAGTAGCCGCCCCGTCCAAAAGAGACGCGTCGGTATGCACATGGAGGTGCGCAAAATCAATCATGTCTCATCCTAGCTCATAATCTTATGTTTTTCCAGTCGTGGGCGGCGGCGCGGGGACCGCCGGCGAAAAAAAATCGCGGACGGAAGTCATAAATGCAGAGCATTACACGACTTCCATCCGCGAACTTCGGGGACAGCCCGCAAATGTCTTCTAGCGGGGCTGTTCAGTTGCAATGCAAATCATTGTAGTGCAAATCATTGCAACGCTTCCCGCAAGGCTTCTTCGTTGAGCGTCATAAGCTCCAGATATGTAACGCCGCGTTCAAAATCGCGCTTGCTTATGTTATGAACGGCGTGGAGCAGGCGTTTTTTCGCTCCGGTTTCTTCCGCGATGATGTCGGCCATTTTTTCATTTGAAAGTTCAATGTGAAAAACAACGGGTATTTTTTCCGCTTTCATTTTATTTATCAAAAAGGCGACTGTAGCCGCGCTGGGCTCGGTTTCTGTGGAGCATCCGGGAAACGCGGCAAAATAGGAGAGTCCGTAGGCGTCCGCAAAATAACGGAATGGGAATCTGTCGCCAAATACTATTGTTTTTCGCTTTGCGTTGTCCACGATTGATTGAAATTCGGCGTCCAGTTTATTTAGTTTTGCAAGGTAGGTTTCCGCGTTTTGCCGGTAATACGGGGCGTTTGCGTTGTCTTTTTCGCAGAGTCCGTCGGTTATCGCTGTTATCATACGTGCGGCGTTTTTGGGCGAAGTCCAAATATGCTCGTCATATTCTTGCTCGATTTCTATGTCTAAATCTTCAAACACGTTGTCGTCTTCTTCCTGCATACCTTCAACGATTTCTTCTTCTACTACATCAACGACGTCCATTAGTCTGATGATTTTCATTTTGCTTGTGTCCAGCGAATCTAGGATGCGGTCAGCCCATGATTCTGATTCTCCGCCTATGTAAATGAATATGTCGCTGTTTTGTATGTTGATTATGTCGCGGGGCGAGGGTTCGAATGAGTGGCTTTCAGCGCCCGGGGGCAGCAGCATGGAGAGGTTGATTCTGTCGCCTGCTATTGCGCGGGTGAAATCATAGGGTGGAAATATTGTGGTTGTTACTGTAATTTTTCCGTTCGCGCGCCGTGGTTCTTTGTTTCCGGCGGCAAATGCAACTACGCACGCGCAAATGAATAGCGCGCTTAGTATGTATCGTTTCATTATAAGTTCCTTTCAAAAAATTGGACTTGTTCGACAATCTGTTGGTTGTCTGCTAACCGAAGGTTAGCTTACAAGTCTTGCAAAATGCAGCGTATTAATGCTTTGCATTTTGCGGTTTCAAGCGCTTGTTGTCCGGTAACTGTGGTTATCGAACAATTTTGTTATGGCGGAAAGTTGTCTGATGTTGGGTTTGCCGGGCTGTTTCCGGTTGCTTGTCCGCCAATTCCGGCAAGGGTACGTCAATGGTTGCTGTCAAGGGTTAAGGCGTACTTTTAGGGTTATGGGTGTCGCTGCGTAAAAATAGTTTTTTACTTTTTTTATGTTCTCTTTTATGTAAAAAATAAAACAGGCG
>JAIRZA010000057.1 GCA_031267475.1 Spirochaetaceae bacterium
GATTTAACATTTGGCGGTGGTATTGCGTTTTATAACCTTATTAGCGATAACGACCAGCCCCGCCCGGGAAATCTTATCAAGCGTATAAATAATGCTGATTCTGTAGTTACGCTTGTAGAAGACGAGCGGGATGGCAGTGGTTACGGCAGTGTCGTTTATAAACTTGTTGTTACCAACGCTATGCTGGGGATAGACGAAACTCAAGACGACGGAACCGCTGAAACCGGCGAAGACACAAATACGAGTGAACCCGAGCCGGAAGATGATGATGAAACCAGTTCGGCGGGTACGGACGAAAGCAACGAGGGAGAAAATGAAAATGAATAGATTATGGCTGTGCTTGTTATGTGCATCTGGAATTATAACGCTTGCGCTATTTCATTTGTCATGTGAAAGCTCTGTGCAGGCTGACTCAAACGAGGCGGGAAATGTTGTCGCGCATGGCAGAATTGAATCACAGACACTCCTTTCATTCAAAGGCTATATCAAAAAAAGCGATTCTGGAAACGCCGCGGGAGCTTTGGTACAGTTGACGCTTGACGGCGAGCTTGTTGGGGATGCGGCGACAGCGGCTTCGGACGGGTCTTTTACCATTACGGATGTTCCGCACGGTGTTTACACGCTGCATATCTCGCTGGAAGGTTATGACGACGCGTATGTTGAAGTTACCGTTCCGACATACAATAATCTGACGTATATCATTGTTCAAGGTAAGTATCCGGCTGGAACGGTTCAGGATAACGCCGCGATTGTTCAAAAGCAGACTGTCAGCGGCGTTATATCGCTGGAAGAAGGCGGTTACGCGAACGGCGCGGCGATTCAGTTATATAAAGGCAGCGCATTATACGGCAGCACGGTTAGCGCGAATGTCGGCGGCTCATATACAATCTATGATGTTGTAAACGGCAGTTATACTATCCGCGCCGCGCTTGCCGGGTATAATACTTTGAATATAAAAAATATTGTTGTATCAGGTAAAAATTTAGTAAACAAAAACGGTGTTATTGTAAAAACTTACACGGTTGGCAGTCGCGGCCCGGCGGGCGGCTGGATTGTGTATGCCGGCAGTGAATACGACTATTTGTATTATGGATTTTATTACATAGAAATAGCGCCGCAGGATATATCGGCAGAAGCGGACGGCAAAGCGGTTTTCGGCAGTTATATGCCTCCCGATGAATATTTATTTAATTGGAGCGATTCTGTTGAAAATACAAAATATATTGTAAACGAATACAATAAATCCCAGTACGGAAATGTTGTTGAAGTTGGTCTGGCCGCGCTTTATTGCGTTGATTATAAACTGAACGGTTATAATGACTGGGTGATGCCTACCGCTGAAGTTTTTGAGTTAATAAAAGATTCCGGAGATTATCAAAACTATAATTTTAAATTAAACGAGCAATACTGGTGTTCCGACATCGCGCACTGGCTTCGAACGCAAGAAGACGGTGAACACGATATGTCTGGTTTTCAAAAATTTAGATTTGATCCGCCATTGCCGTTTGAACTATCACCGCCGGATTATCCAAATTATTTTGCCACTCCTGACGGTTACGAGCGGCATTATGTCCGTCCTGTTCGTCTTTTCTAAGGCTGCTGGCTCAACGCGACTCAACGCGCTTTGCGCGTTGAGTTCCGGAGTTTGCGCGGAGCGCAAACTCCAAGCCTTCTTGTATAAGAAGACTCGCGGGATACTACCGCGTAGCGGATAGAAACCCGCTGGCGGGACCCGCTGGCGGGCGTGGCGCAAACTCCACGCCTCTGTTATGAGTAAACTCGCGGGTACGCCGGCACACTGTATAACCACATCCGGCTTACATAAAAAAATAGTTTTGTGTATGATTTTATTATGTTGCTGCGTTCCGTATGCGCATTACACAAAGGCGCGAAAAACTCGCTTGAAGCGATAATACAACTAATAGAACAACGAAATAAAGAAGTGTCCGTTGATGTGAAACAAGTACCGCTTTCCAAGCTGGAAGGCTGGAGCATAGACGAAAACGGCTCTTTAGTACATTCCAGCGGAAAATTCTTTTCGATAGAAGGAATAGAAGTAGAAACGGATTACGGCGGAATTCATAGTTGGACGCAGCCCATAATTAATCAGCCCGAAATTGGCTATTTAGGCTTGATAGTAAAAGAATTTAACGGCGTTCCGCATTTTTTGATGCAGTTTAAGATTGAGCCGGGCAACATAAACTGCGCCCAAATTTCACCAACTTTGCAGGCGACTAAAAGCAACTTCCGTCAGGTGCATCGCGGCAGAAAGCCTATGTATCTTGATAAGTTTGAAAACGCCGCCCCGCGCCAAATACTCGTTGACCAGTTGCAATCCGAAAACGGTTCGCGCTTTTTGCGAAAGCGTAACAGAAATATCATCATCATAGTTGATGATGATATTGAAGCGCATGAAGATTTTTGCTGGATAACCGCAGGCCAGTTAAAAGCGCTTATGCAGATGAATAACAAAGTGAACAGCCCGGCGCGTTCAGTTTTTTCGTTATTAAATACCGGCGGGCATACTTCCCCGTTTGATGATATACGAGAGCTTTCTAATTTTGGAAAAGCCCTGCTGCTTTCGGCGGCGACGAATCACAGCGCGCATACAACAGAATATCTTTTATCGTGGCTTACAGGCATAAAGGCGCGATATGATATGATCGTCCGCCCTTACCCGTTAAATAAAATGAGTCAATGGACGATGCGGAATGGAGAAATAGGTCGCGAAGATAATAAATATTTTAGAGTATTAGGCATAAACATTTCTATCGCGAGCCGCGAAGTCAGTTCATGGAGTCAGCCGGTAATAACTCCGGCGCAAAGTTATTTATGCGCGTTCATAATAAAAGAAATAAACGGCGTTTTACATTTTTTGATGCAGGCGAAACTGGAATGTGGTAATTATGATATTGTCGAACTAGCGCCGTCTATTCAATGCCTTACCGGAAAAGACGGAAAGCCGAATGGATATGTCCCGTTTTTTGATTACGCCGCCGGAGTAAAACCGGAATGTATACTGCATGATACCACGCAGTCGGAGGAGGGCGGGAGATTTTACCATGACCAGAACCGTTATATGCTGATAATGGCGGACGAATATCTGCCCGCCGAAATACCGGAGCGTTTTGTATGGATGACGCTGAATCAGATATATTCATTTTTACGATTTAATAATTTTGTCAACGCGCAGGCGCGCAGTCTTATCGCCGCGCTGCCGTACATTTAGGCCGGTGTTTCCATAGGAGGATTTATGAAAAAAATATACAACGCCGCGGTGTTGGGCTGCGCTCATATAGCGGTGCGCTCGCTTATCCCTGAACTGTTTAATTCGCCGCGTTTTAACCTTGCCGCTGTCGCCAGCCGCGTTGCGTCAAAGGCGGAAAGTATCGCAAAACAGTATCGCGGCGCGGCTTGGGGAACTTATGATGAAATAATCAATGATGAGACCATAGATTTAGTGTACATACCTCTTCCGAATTCTATACATTATGAATGGATTATGAAGGCGCTGAAAAACGGCAAGCATGTTCTTTGCGAAAAATCGCTTGTAACTGAGTATCAGCACATGGAAGAAATAATATCTTATGCGCGAAAACAAAATCTGCTGGTCGCCGAGAATTTTCAATTCAGGTTTCATTCACAACACGCATGGGTGCTAAAAGCGCTTGCCGAAAAAAGAATTGGCGAGATTCGTATTTTTCGCAGCTCTTTTGGTTTCCCGCCACTGCCGGACGATAATATTCGTTATTCAAAAGATTTAGGCGGCGGCGCTTTGTTTGACGCCGGCGCGTATCCGCTCAAAGCGATGCAGTTCGCTCTGCCTGACTGTCATTTTGTAATGAAGTCCGCCACCTTGTACAATAAAAACAGCGATGTTGATATTTATGGCGGCGTATATCTGGACTGCCCTGAGGGAGTTGTCGCCGAGCTTGCGTTTGGCTTCGATAATTTTTATCAATGCAGCTATGAGATTTGGGGCAGCGCCGGAAAAATAAGCGCAACACGGGCGTTTACCGCGCCGCCCGGATTTAAGCCGCATATACTTCTTGAAACTAACGCGGGAACAGAAGATTTGGAAATGCCCGCCGATAATCATTTTCAAAATATGCTGTCGCACATTGCAGATTGTCTGGACAGCGGCGATTTTGAAGAAGAATACCGGCAGGATTTGAAGCAGGCGGCGTACATTAAACAAGCGCTGGAACTGGCGCGATGATTTTTCCCAGCGGCATGGCGCGCAACAGACGGGGGCTGTCCGGGAAGCAACCAACTTCATGGACAGCCCCCGTTAGTCCGGTTTGTTTTTCCGGTCATTTTTTCGTAGGCTTTATCGCCAAAACATTCGCGGGCATACGCGCACCATTTGACACAACCCATTGTGTCGTTGTAGGCGATGAAGCCGCATTTTTCACACACGGATTTTGCTCTGTTTGAGAACATTTCAATTTCAAAACCGCATACCGGGCATTTTTTTGCCGTGATTTTTAAGTCACGCAAGCTGTCGGAGCCCGGACATTT
>JAIRZA010000059.1 GCA_031267475.1 Spirochaetaceae bacterium
ACACCAGCCAAATCCATCACAAGCGCGCAAAAACCAGCGCAGATATACAACACCGTTTTGAACTTACCACCCATACGCGCCGCGACAGCCACACCACGCTTTATCGAAATCATCCGCAAAAAAATCATAGAAAATTCACGATAAAAAATAAGCGCAAAAATAAAAGGCGGCATATATCCAACCACAACAAAACAAAAAAACATATTAATATGCAGAAAAGCATCCGCAAAAGGATCCAGCAACTTCCCAGAATCACTCACCTGATTCAACCTTCTAGCAAAAAAACCATCAAGAAAGTCAGTAAATTCCACAAAAACCAACAACACCAGCAGACAAATAAGAATCAAACCCGAATATTCAGTAAAACGCTGCGCGGCATTATACACAACAAAAAAAACAGGCGCGAAAAACACCCGAACCAGCGACAACTTATTAGAAAGCAACATTAAACACCACCATTAAAACACGCAAAGAGCAAAAACACGACCAACATTAAGCAGCCGTCCCGCAATTCATCCCCCCAAAACACCCATACAACCAATCCGTCCAGCACCCGCCGGCAAACAAGAACACCACAAACTAGCGCAGCTTTTTCCTAAGCTTCCTGCGAATATTGCGAGCCGCGTTTTTTTCTTCAAGAGACTTTTCCACCAACACTTCGGCGGACGCGACACCGGCGGGATAAAAAATCACAGGCTTCCTGCCCGGAAGCAAGGAAAACACAAGCATCAACACAAGAGCCGCCAGAATCATCCCAGCCGAAAAAACCTGACCAGTAGAAAAACTAGTAAGCGGATGAGAGAGCGCAATCGGCAAACCATTTGGAACAAACTCTATCCGGTAACCCAAATCGCTGTCCGGCTCGCGGAAATATTCGATGATAAAACGTATTATACCATAGCCCAAAACATAAAACGCCAGAATAAACCCCTTGAAAGGCTTTTTGTTTCGCAAAGACCAGCAAATAAACCACAAGAAAACACCCTCAAATAAAGCCTCAAAAAGCTGAGTAGGATAACGCGGCAGATTTATCATAGACGAAACACCCTGCGGTACCGGAATACCAGATTTTTCCGCAGCCTCGCGCGCCCAGCCAATATTGGACGGAAACCGCTCCGCGTTGGGAAATATCATACCGAACACACCCGTAGTAACCCTGCCGTACAACTCGCCATTTATGAAATTTCCTATCCTGCCAAAAGTATAACCAAGCGGAATAGACGCGCCGAGCATATCGCCTATGTCGCGCGGATCGTACCGGTGAACAGCGCACCAAAGCAAACAACCCGACAAACAGCCAATAAACCCGCCATGGTAGCTCATACCCTGCAAACCCGTAAAACGCCCGTTGCGGAAAGGCCAAAAAACCAGCCAAGGCTGCCTGACATAAATATCACTCGTTTCGTACACTAAAGTCGCAAAAACACGCGCCCCCAGAAGCAAGCCCAGAATCGACCAAAAAAACAAACTAGAAACCTGCTCGCTCGTCATCGGGAAGTTTCGCTCGCGCGTCTGTTTGCGAAACATCACAAACGCGACAGCAAACGCGACAATGTACATCAATCCATACCAGCGCACAGGAAGACCGGGAATTATTTCCGGCTTAAGCCAATCCGGAAATTTAACGGCTAACGGCATAAAACTCATATAAAATCCTTAATAGCAAACCATTAAAAACCAGAGCATTGAAAGAGCGCCCTTGAATTCACCACAAAAAAGCGACAACTACAACTTATAACCCTGACTAACAGCATTTGATAATTTATGTTTTAGAAATACATTTTCTTTTTTTATTTTATTTATTTCAATTTGCTGCGTCTTTACAGTCTCAATAAGATCGCTCTGCGACAGAACGCCGGAATGAAGCAACTCTTGAACATACTCTTTCTTGCTTTCAAAATCAATTTCAGCCTCAGCCGCAGCCTCCTGATAACTTTCGTCCACAGTGGAAATAGTGAAGGGAGCGGAATCTTCCGGCGTTTGAAGAATTTTATCAGCTATACGGTATATCGCCTGCGACAACACCGAATTCGGCTTATACAGAACAATAGGAAGACGAGACGCAAGACTGGTATCCTGAATACTGTCGCGGTATATCACACCAAGATGTTCAACTTTAAGCCCCAAATACGCCTCGCACGACCGGCGTATTTTCATAGCGACTTCAGAATCGCTAGGCGAATCCAGCATATTAAGAATAAGACGCGGCTGAAAACGCTCCATAGATGTTTTGAATTTTTGGTAAGAAGACGGATCAATACGTTCTATTTCTTCCAGCATCTTGGGCAGATAGAGCATTTTAAGACCGGAGCCCTCCTTGCGGATACGCTCAAGATAATCATAGGCCGGAACACCACGCTTAAAAGCGCTGTACATCAAGCGAAACACCGCGTTTTTCAAGAAAACATAAGCGTTAAGCGTAGCCGTAACAGCCGGAGAGCTGACAATTATCCCCTGCCCCGACAACAAAAAGAAATCAAGAATAGATTGATGCGTACCCGCGCCAAGATCGAGTATTAAAATATCAGCTTTTATTGACAAAAGACGGCGGGCAAGCATATTCCGCTGAGATATTTTGAGATTTGCGGCGCCCGGAATTTCAGCGTCGCCAGGGATAAAGCGCAGATTCGGAATATCAGTATTAGCAATAATTGTTGAAAAATCAATCTTAGGGTTATTAAGAAACGAGCCTATGCTGGCTCCGGGCTTTTGATGACCGATTATAAGATGCAGATTCGAAGCGCCCAGATCCAAATCCGCCAGCACAACTTGCTTGCCGGCCTGGGAAAACGCCACAGCCAAATTTGCCGCCGCCAGCGATTTGCCAACACCGCCTTTACCGCTCGCAATCGGAATTATCCGCATCTAGGCTACCCCACTTCGGACAGGCGTTCTTGGGGGGAGACTATTTCGGTTACACGCACACCAAAGTTTTCGTCAATGACTACAACCTCGCCTTTCGCTATCAATTTATGATTTACGAGTATATCTACGGGTTCGCCCGCTAACTTGTCCAACTCTATGATGGTGCCTTCCCCCATCATCAAAATCTCTTTTATCAACTTTTTTGTACGCCCAAGTTCAACGGTCATTTCCATGAAAACATCCATCAAAAGACCGATGTTTCCCTGTTCCCGCTGATTTGCCTGATAGTTCAGATTCGGAAATTGAACAGGCTGTATAAAACCGCCTCCGCCCATAGGAGCGCCTCCTGAATTCATAGAGCCGCCCATAGGAGCGCCGCGAGACGCCGCGTCAGCCGCCCCGCCGGCGGGCGCGGGCGGGGCGCTCAGAGCCGCCGTCATAGACTGCGCGACGGAGGGCCCCAGCACCTCCCAAATCTTTTGCGACGCGCCGTCTCCTATATTCACATCATATACGGCGATAATAAAAGAACCGGAAGGAAGCGGCACAGCCGCCTTGGGTATATTCACCGCCTCCGGAGATGACGAGGCTATAGATTTGTTGCCGGTCTTGCCGGACAAAGCCGTTATCTCTGTGCCGGCCATCTGTGAGACGGTTTCCGCGATAACGGACATCGCCATCTCGTCAAGCGTAATGTTGTCCTCTTTATTCATCAGACTGGCGATGTTTTTTGCGGTTTCTTCAGTCATGATAAACAAATGCTCGCCGGGAAATCCGGTGGTAAAATCAATTTTTACGGAAGTTACAATATCTGGAAGCCCAGTCAAAAAAGCGTCCCGGCTTGTTTCGGAAACAGAAGGTCCGGAAAAATTTACCGTCCCGCCCGTCATCATGGAAATTCCGTTTGACTGGGACGCGACCGTAGTTTTTAGGAAGTTTTCAATGACAGTTGTATCGCCGCCTCCGCCGGAGCTCATGCCCGCGCCGCCCCCGATGCTTTCCCCGCCGCCGCCCGAAAGCAGTGCGTCAATCTCAGCTTGAGAAAGAGCGCCATCACTCATAATAAATCCTCCCCGTCGGAAATAAGCTCTTCAAAATCATCCTGCTCAATATCCGCCATTCTTTTGGTAACTTGCACCGCCACTTTCCTGCCGACAACACCCGGCCGGCAAAGAAACTTTTGTTTTCCGCCTATGGTAATGGCGAAAGGGTCGCTCACCTTGACATTGTAAAGCCGCACCACATCGCCAGTCTGCAATGAAAGAACATCGCGTACAGGAACTTGAATCGTTCCAATTTCAGCAACTACATTAACATCGACTTTTACTAATTTTTCCTTAAGGATATTAAGATTTTCCGGATTTGCGCCCTGCCTGACGTTTGAATACCAGAACTGCGCCGAAAGTTTGCTTATAATGGGTTCTATCGTAAGGTAGGGGATGCAGAAATTCATCATGCCTTCGACTTCGCCAACCTTAGTTTCGAGTGTTACCAGCACGACCATTTCCGTTGGGGGCACTATCTGGGCAAATTGCGGATTTGTGTCAATCTGCCCAAGCCGGGGTCGTAGATCTATGACCTGCGCCCAGGCTTCGCGCATATTTCCCAAGATGCGCACTATTATACCTTCCATGACGGATTGCTCGATGTCTGTTAATTCATGCTGTTGTTGCTGCGACTTCGAGCCGTCTTCTTTGCCGCCAAACAAGCGGTTGATTATAGAGAATGTGATGCCGGGATCGATTTCTAAAACCGCGTTCCCTTTGAGCGGGTCCATGTTGATAATCGCAAGCGTTGTAGGCGATGGCAGCGAGCGGATAAACTCTTCGTAGGTGAGTTGGTCAACTGTTGCGACGTGTACGTGCACCAGTGTCCGCAGGCTCGCGGAAAGCGCTGTTGTTGTAAGGCGCGCAAAGGTTTCATGCATTATCTGCACGGTTCTTATTTGTTCTTTGGAAAATTTATCCGGACGTTTGAAATCGTATATTTTTACTTTGCGGGTGTCGGCGACAGGCTTATATTCTTCAGTTTCAGCGCCGCCCGCGTTGATTGCGGTAAGAAGCTGGTCTATTTCATCCTGAGATAGAACCTCGGTCATATTCTTATTGTCATAAAAAATTGCGTTATCGTCAAGTGTCCTGTCCGCGTTGCCTAATGAAAAATGTTACCGAAAAGAACCCATGCCTCAAATTGGAATGTCAACTTGTTGACACGTCAACTTGTTGAAATGTCAACTTGTTGACGCTGTTACCCAAAATATAATAAGGACGCTCGAAGGAAGGCGTCCGGATGTGGTTAAACATGAATCAGAAACAAGCGGTCACGGGGGTATCTTTCCAAGTATCAAAAGGCGGCGAAGAAAGCGAAGTCGGCTTTGCTGGATGAGTTCACCCGGCTGACCGGGTATCACCGGAAATCCGCCGTCCGGCTCTTAAGCCGCAAGCCGGTGAAGGAAATCATGGTCTATGCCAATGGCGAGGCGGTCAAGCTCAAACCGGAGGGCAGGACGTTTGCGCGTAGCGCAAACGTCCTAAGCAAGCGCTTAGCGCTTGCGACAGCGTCCGGCCAACCGCAAAGGAAAGCCGGTCTACACCGATGAGGTCCTCGCCGCCCTACGCATGGTATGGGTTTTCTCCTGGTACAAATGCGGGAAGATCCTCGCCCCGCTCATGCGGCGGCAGATGAAGTACATCGCCGGATGGCCGGCCTTTCATATAACGCCGGAAACAGCGGAAAAACTCATACGGATAAGTCCCACGACCATAGACCGGTACCTCAACCCGGTGGAACTCCAACAGAATGTCAACAAGGCTATCCTGCGCCTGCGCCAACGGCTCGCACAGACAAACCGCAAACTGTCGCTGAAACAGGACGGCTTTCGGTAACATTTTCTAAATGAGGCATCCTTGCTTTTCGGTAACAGCGTCAACAAGTTAACGTTTCAATTTGAGGCATTTCGGTGTCTAGCGCAAACGCGCCTTTTTAGGCGGCTAAAAAGGCGGCTAAAAAAAATGTATAAATCAAACCCGTTTGTTTTTTGCGCGTTGACCATACGCAGAAACAAATAGGACACCCCGCCTTTTGTGATAGAATGGAAAAATTAAGTATTCATTCTGCTACGGAGGCAAACCATGAAAGGTTTAATAGGGTGTCCCACACAAATTGTAACGGCAATCCCGCATCTGCGACAGATGTCGCGCCTGTCAACAACAGAGCTTTCTACCAAAGCTAAGTTCAGGCTCGAAGTATTCGACTGGTATTCCCAGAAATCAGGGCTTTAGGAGTTTGCGCTTTGCGCAAACTCCTAAAGCAAGCGCTCCGCGCTTGCTAGCTTGCTAGTCGGCGCTGACAACAGGCCAGCGGACAATAACGATGCCGGAACCGCCGTTGCCGCCGTTATCTACACTAGATACGCCGCCCCCGCCGGAGCCGCCGTCTCCTGTGCCGGCTTCGCCGCTATTTCCAGCCTTCGCGCCGTATTGCTCGCCGGCGTTATATTTGTCTTCCGCGCCGCCCGCGCCGCCGCCAGCGTACCACGATAGAGTGCCGCTGATGGCGGATAGTGTGCCCGCGCCGCCGTCGCCGCCGCTCCTTACAACATTAATATCCTTGCCCGCGGTTTTAGCGCCGCCTCCCCCGCCGCCGCTGTAACCATAAGTTTGGGTGGTGCCGCCCTTATTACCAAGATTAAGCGCCCCCGTAGGCGCTGTGCCAGGTATTGCCGCGCCGCCCTGACGATTACCGCTGCCGCCGCCAGAACCACCGTCAGCTCCATCAGCCCAATAATAACCCGTATGATTACCACCGCCGCCCCCGCCTTTAGCGGTAAATTCTGTTCCAAACGCGGAATCCCCGCCGTTGCCGCCTCTAGTATCATTGGCAGCTATATTCACAATTGACGATTTCGCGCCGCCCGCGCCGACTTTAACATCGAATGTTTTTTTGTTTCCCAAGTTGTACTCCGGATGATAGATAAAGCCGCCCGCGCCGCCTCCGCCGCTGCGCGATATCCCCCCTTCGCTTTTACCGCCAGCGCCGCCGCCTGCTACAACAAGAACTGCTACCGTTCCGCCCGCCGGTAATGTTGTAAATTCCAGCTCTGAAAGAGTCTGCCCGCCCAGTGACGTAGCACTGTCCACAGTGAATGTGTGGATTTCGTAGTCTTGTCCGCCAATATTTTTTATGCTGGCTACGCCGCCTTCCGCCATGAAGACCGGCTCGCCTTCCGAATGCTCCGCTCTGTATATCGTCACTGTGTACGCTTTACTCGTTATCCCGTCTTCGGCGGTTGCTTTTACTGTTATGTCCCCGCTCGCTCCAGCGCCGGGCGCGGCTACCTCTTTGGATATGCTGTTCTCCGCATCGGTTAAATTCGCGGGATATGTTGCACCGCCGGATGTAACCTGAACCCGCGCGTTATGATGCGCCGCTGTCGCGTTTATGTTCAG
>JAIRZA010000174.1 GCA_031267475.1 Spirochaetaceae bacterium
CAAGGTATGCGGCTCACCCTCACCGCCCAAGCCCCGCTCGACCGCTCCGTATTTTCAGGCGATTCTTCCAATCAAGGCGAATTCGGCCCCGCGCAAAGCGGCGCGGATTTTTTGCTCACAGTCAAAGCGGAACTACGTTTCTAGTCCGGCTGGCTGAACACGCAAAGCGTGTTCAGCTCCGGAGTTTGCGCCGCAAGCGCTACGCGCTTGCGGCGCAAACTCCACGCTCCTCGTTGTATGGGGCGGCTGTCAGCCGCGTATGCCAATCGCATTTATCTGAGTTAAGGCACGAAGTGAAGACGGCTTACGGTACGCCGCCGCGTAGCGGATGTGAAACCCACTGGCGGGTGGTGGGTGGCGGGCGCCGGCTTGATGCGAGGGTCGAAGATACCTATTCCAAAAAAAACCTTATATGTATACTTAAACCCATGAAAAACTTTTTTTTAAATAGCTTTGTGTTTGCAATTCTAGTATGCGTTTCTACAGCCGCGTTTGCCCAGCAGCCCAACACGGAAGGAGTCGCGCCGAACACGGATTTGAGTACGCTCAAGGTAGATAAACCAGTTGTCATCAGCTCGAGCGTAGCCTTTGCTGACGGCGGCGGCAACAAATGGGTAGCAATGTCCGCCGAAGTGCAGACCATCACCCAAACACCCATCGAAAAACTGTACGCGGTACTGCACGATATAGAGAATCAACCCAAGGTTTTCAACAAAGGCTTGAGCGTTACTAAGAAAGCGGTAATAGACAGCACCCAAGGAGACGGCGTGATAGCAACCTTTACAACAACCGCTGTGGGGCAGGACACGGTTTACACCGCGCTAGTAACAGAAAAAGTGAATTTACCGGAATCTGTGTTCATTACAGTTAAGCAGACAGCGCCGAACAATCAAATACAAAACCTTTACGCGACATGGTATCTCTCCACACAAACAGTAAACGGCGTTAAATACACATACATACGTTTCTACGACTCAAGCGAAGCCGCCGGAGACGGACTCAAGAAAACCGCTATAAGCGTCGGCATAAACTCCGCGCACACCGCGTCAATTAATCAGCTTATAGACGGCGCGAAAAAAAGATAATTTCATGCCGTTAGACGAAAAATACAGCGCCCTAATCCGTTTTATCAGCGGAGTAAAAAGCGCCGCCGTTGCGTTTTCGGGAGGAGTTGACAGCTCCTTCCTCTGCCTCGCGGCGGTGGAGGCGCTGGGTAAAAACGCTGTCGCGGTTACCGTAGTTTCGCCCATGCTGCCGCAGAGTGAAATTGACTGCGCGAAGCGCGTCGCCGCCTTTACCGGCATAAAGCACATCCTTATCAACGAGGAGCATATCGACGAGGAAGTAGCCGCAAATCCACGCGACCGCTGTTATTACTGCAAAAAAATAGAATTCGGCAGAATAATGGAAGCGGCGCGCGAACACGGAGCTTTTGTTGTTTTTGACGGCTCGAATATGGACGACCTAAACGACTACCGCCCCGGTATGCGGGCGCTTGCCGAATTGAAGATTTGCAGCCCGCTCCGCGAGGCGGGGCTGAACAAAGCGGAGATTCGAGAACTCTCAAAGCGTTTCAACCTGCCCACATGGAATAAGCCGTCATTTGCCTGCCTTGCGTCCCGCATCCCATACGGCGAGCGCATAGACAGTAAAAAACTTTCCCGCGTAGAAAAAGCGGAAGATTTCTTGCGCTCCGAAGGCTTTGTCCAGTTCCGCGTCCGCTCCCACGGCGATATTGCCCGAATCGAAGTAGCGCGTAACGAGCGAAACCGTTTCTTTGACGAAGATGTTCTGGACCGCGCCTCCAAAGCGATAAAATCGCTTGGATTTCTGTACGCCGCGTTCGAACTTGAAGGCTACGTTATGGGCAGCCTCAACCGCGAGCAAAAAAATTCATGATGAAAACGCTGCATTTCGACTGCTTTGCCGGTATTTCAGGAGATATGACACTGGGCGCTCTTGTTGAGCTTGGCGTGGACGCGAAACAACTCCTTAAAGAGCTAGACCGGCTAGACCTTGCGGGCTGGTCCATAGATTTTATTAAAGATGAACGCTGCGGCATAACAGGAACTCACGCTATTGTGCGAACCGAAGAAGAAAACAACGCGCCGCATGGACATCACCACGACGGGCATCATTCATCATGCCGCTCGTGGCGCGATATACGCGCTCTGATTGAACGTTCCGGGATAACAGACGGCGCAAAACAACGCGCTATGGACATATTTTCCCGGATAGCCGCCGCCGAAGCGGAGGTTCACGGTGTTCCGGTTGACGATGTTACATTTCATGAAGTCGGCGCTCTTGACTCTATAATTGATATTGTTGGAAGCGCGATATGCCTTGATATATTGAAACCCGGCAGAATCACCGCAAGCGAGATAGAACTAGGCGGCGGCGAGGTAAAATGCGCTCATGGCATAATCAGCGTTCCCGCCCCCGCGACATTAAAACTCTGCGAAGGACTCCCTGTGCGCACAGGCGGTTTTAACAAGGAGATGACGACGCCCACCGGAGCCGCAATTCTTGCCGCAAGCGTGGACAGCTTCATAACCGGCGCCTCGTTCAAGCAGATCAAGACAGCTTACGGCATAGGCGGGCGAAAACTAGATAAGGCGAATGTTCTTGCCGTTTCATGGCGCGAGGAACCGCCGGCGCAAAATTACCCGCAAACCCGCGATTGCTGGATAAACGAAGAACTTATCACGCTTGAAACAAACATCGACGACATGACCGGCGAGGCGCTTGGTTTTTTTATGGACAGACTTTTTGACGCGGGCGCTCTGGACGTAACGTTTACCGCCTGCACAATGAAAAAATCCCGACCCGGCGTTATCGTTTTTATCTTATGCCCGCCCTCAAAGATTCAGACTGTCCGGTCCGCCGTCTTTGAAAAATCAAGCGCCATAGGTTTTAGGGAAACCGTCGTGCGCCGTGTATCGCTGCCGCGTGAACAGCATTTGTTAAAGTACAGCGGCGGGGACGCGGAGATAAAAACCGTGTTCCTTGACGAAAAAAAAAGACGCTCAAAAATCGAATACCGCGACCGCGAAAAACTCGCTTGTAAAGACGATATATCCCTTGACGAAGCGGAGGACATTATAAAACGTGAATACGGCGATAGCTAAAATCCTTGATGCCCTGCGGCAAAACAAGATAGACACAGACGAAGCTGAAAAACGCATAAGCGCTTTTTATCATGGCGACCTTGGCTTCGCCGATATAGATTTACAACGGGAAGCGCGTACATCGTATCCCGAAGTCATATACTGCGCGGGCAAAACCATCGAACAATCCTTGTCAATAATTAAAAAAATGAGGGAGCACGAACTGCCGGTTTTTGCGACAAAAGCGCCGAAAGAACTTGCGGAACAGACCGCCGCGATATTCAGCGAAACGGTGTATCACGAGTTAAGCCAGACACTGAGCATAGGCCGCCTGTATACACCGGCTGAACTTGAAGGACTTGTCGTTGTGGCGTCGGCTGGTACATCCGATATTAATGTCGCATGGGAAGCGGCGCGGACGGCGGAATTTTTTGGCAGCAATGTGCGCATGATCAATGACATCGGCGTTGCCGGCATACACCGCCTGTTTAACCGCCTTGACGAAATCCGCACGGCTCGTGTGATAATCGCCTGCGCGGGCATGGAAGGAGCGCTTGCCAGTGTAATAGCGGGACTTGTGGCGGCGCCCGTAATCGCCCTTCCAACCAGCGTTGGCTACGGCGCGGCCTTTGGCGGACTTTCCGCGCTGCTTGGAATGTTGACCTCCTGCGCTCCCGGCATCTCGGTTGTGAACATCAATAACGGTTTTGGGGCTGGGTATCAGGCGAATCTGATAAACCGTGTGAGACACTAGGCCGCGATGCGAATAGCAATAGGCGATATTCACGGCAGGCCGTATTGGAAAAACTATTTAGATAAAGATTTCACGGAATTTTATATACTGGGTGATTATTTTGACGGATACACAACATCGTTTGCGCAGGAATACGAGAATTTCAAAGAAATATGCGAAGCGGCGCGAAAAGACTCCCGCCTTAGATTATGCTTGGGAAATCATGACTATCACTATTTAAGCGGAATACCGCCGCAGCGATATTCACGGTTTCAAGACAAACATTATCAAGCCATAAATGAAATTCTGGAACTGAACATTGCCTTGATGAAGACGGTTTATGTTACGAATGATGATTACATCATATCGCACGCGGGATTATCAAACACCTTTTTTGAAAAAATGCGTTCAGCGGGCGTAAAAAATATTGATGGCATAAACGAGGCCTTCAATCGTAATCGCGGGATTCTTACGTTCAACGGCTTCGACATCTACGGCGATGATCCAAGTCAAAGCCCCATCTGGATTAGGCCTAAATCTCTTGTCGCCGACCCTGTTCCCGGACTAAATCAAATCGCCGGACACACCCAATTCCGTGAAATAAG
>JAIRZA010000058.1 GCA_031267475.1 Spirochaetaceae bacterium
GACTGCAAATCCGTAGTCAATTCCTGCGTTGAATTTTTTATCAAAGAATGTGACTGAATAATCCCATTAAAACTATCTCCAACATTACTCGCCCCTTCAACCACACGCCCCATAACATCGTCCATTTTATTCAAAAAATCCATCGAAGCGTTTATCTGCTTAACAATATTTTTTATATTCAATGAAATATTATTCGCATTATCCGACGTAGTAGCGGCAAGAGAACGAATTTCACTAGCAACAACAGAAAAACCCTTACCCGATTCGCCGGCGTGAGCCGCTTCTATAGCCGCATTCATAGCCAGTAAATTAGTGCTTGCCGCGACATCTTCTATCACGTCAGCCACACCATCAATCTCCTGCGTAGTATTTTCAAGCGCGGTAAACGCCGACAGCAAAGCCTGCATATCTTTTTTCGCGCGCTCTGTCGACTTGCCAAGATGTTCCAGAACCTCGCGTTTCTGCTCCGCCTCCACACTCACCGTCTGAATTTGCTTTATCAAATCAGACATTTTATTACTTGATCTATCAATAACCTCGCCTTGCGCTATCGTCGCGTCTATATACTTAGAAACTTTTTCCTGCATTGAAACAAGCGTTTCTTTTGAATTTTCAATCTGAAACACCAAATGATTCGCCATATCAATAGCCGCGGATCTGATTTTTTCATCCTCCGAGAGCTTTTCCATCAAATAATAAAAACAATGCTCTTTTTTATTAAGCCCATTGAAAATCATCTCCGCCATGAAACGACAATTTCCGTAGCCGCAAGCCGGACAATTCAACATATCTTCCGGCCTATCCTTTTTCATAGACGAAAAAACCGCCTTCAATTCCTCTTCGCTGGGTATCTTTATCCGCTTTTTATATTCGCTGGACGCTTCATATTTTCGCGCGTAAATATCGCCACGCCAGTATTTTTTCAAGGCCCGTTTCAGAGCGCCGCCCAAAAAAGATTTTTTGTTCTGTTCAATTTGCCGCGCCCCGCGCTTTATTATACGCGCTTCTAAACGATCAAGCGGTTCGCTATAATTTCCGGTACCCGGCCCGCCGTCACAACCCGACTCGCAACTCAGACAATCAACAATGAACGGCGCGGAATTCTCTTTAAGCATCTCCGGCAATTCGTCAAGATATTTGTAAACAATATCCGCCCCCTCAATCTTGCGTATATGCGGAACAAGGTTAGGATCTTCACGCGCCACAGTATCGCGCAGACCGCCCGGCATAGAAAATAGTACCGCGCGTTCCGCCTGCGGCCCGTCATACGGCGTTGCCGGAAAACTAGAAATTCGTATACGCCCCGCCGCAAGCCTATCTTTCAGACGCAGCATCGTAACATTGTAGTCTATTACTCCCGTTCTAACGAACTCTCTTTTTTTTGCCGCGCACGGTGAAATCGCGGCAATTTTATAATCACGATATTTTGGAAAAAATTTTTTAATCATGATCGCCGTATGCAGCATCGGACTTTGCGCCGGAGCCAAAAATTTAAGCAATTCAGGACAAAAAATTTCGCAATACGTTACAATCGCCGCGCACGGCTGCGCGACAATAAGACGCGGTTTATTCTGGTTTACATGATTAAGATAAGATTTTACAGTAAGTTCAGCGCCAAAAGACACATCAAAAACGGCTTTTACACCCGCCGACTTTAGGTAGCCATTAAGCCGCGCAATATCATCAAAAACCGCCGCGGCAGCCGGCGCGACAATAGCCACGATATTCGTTCCCGCCGTCAAATCCGCAAAAAATTGTTCCGTATCATCAGTATAGGCGCGCGCGCCTTGCTGACAAGCTGGAATACAGCGCCCGCAGCCAATACAAAGTTTATCAACCGTCGTAACCTTATCTTCGGAAGCATCAATACAAACTTTTACGGGACATACTGAAATACATGAATGACAGCCATTGCATTTATTTTTATCAACCGTTATTAAATCTTGCATAAATCCCTCTAATATCAATATACTGCCAGTATTGTTGCATGAATAGACATTTATCCCCAACAATTTCACTTTTAACGCTATATATGTATTTTAGACCAAAATTCAGGGGACGTTTTTCCACATTTAGTGTGGTAACTGTAAAATCGCTAGTAACAACTCATCACGCTCTGGCGGAAGCCTTCATAACAAGATATACTATTCCGGTGAACGATGCCCTATTGATTGCCGGTACAGGTAAAGAATTGATAACCGCTCTTGCGGACGAGGGCGGAAAACGCGGCGCGAAAACAGCAATTTCCCTGATTCCAAGCCAGAACGGACACAACCGCCTTGCGGAAGGACTAAACGCGCTCGACTGGAATCCGGGCAGTCCTATTTCAGCTTACAATCTGGTTTTATCCGCGGAAAACAGAATTGGCGCGTTAAACGGCGGAATTATCGTGTGCGCCGCGCCCGATAATGCGGATGCCGCCGATTTTTCTCCCGCCGGGATAGATTTCATAGTCAATAACCATATTAAATCATATATGTTTCTGGCGCATGAACTTACACGCCGGTTCCGCGCGGGTCAAAGCGGCGCTCTTGCCTTAGTATTGCTGGAAGAAGCGTCTTCTGGGCTTTTGACCGGGCCGGTTTTTAGCACATTCAAAAGTTTTACTAGCAACCTGCTGGAAGATTTAAACACAGAATACTTCCGGGCGGCGGCTTTTTCCTGCGAAGAAAAGAACTCTATACCTATGAGTGAATTTGCCGCCTACATTTTCAAGACATTGTACGAGGCTAAAAAGCTAGACGGCGGCAGATGGTTCAAATTTACAAAATTAAAACATAACCTAAAACTAACATAAGTCCGAATCGAGTAAGCCGCGCGAATCGAAACCGAGCTCAGAAAGTTTTTGCGCAAAGGCGGACGGGACAGGCGCGTATATTGAAAGGGGAAACGGGCTGTCCTTAGGAAACATAAGACTGTATGCGTGTAAAAAGAAAGGAGGATGATTTTTGCCGCCATACTTCCGGTCCCCGTAAAGCGGAAAACCACGCGCCGCCGCTTGCGCCCGTATTTGGTGGGTTCTTCCAGTCTTGATTTCAATTTTGGCAAGAGTAAAACCGCCGCAAAGTTCAAGCGGCGCGGCGTGAGTCTCCGCATACTTGCCGCCGTCAATTTGCGCGCTCGTCGCGGATTGTGTTTTTCGCAGCGTATTGGAGTAAAACAGATTGTCCTGCCAAACCTGCTCTCCGCGCAGGCTGCCTTCAAGCAACGCGATATATGTCTTTTGCAACAGCGATTCCCGCATCAAGGCGCTGAAAAGTTGAGCGCCTGCAAGAGAACAGCCAAAAACAAGAACGCCGCTTGCCCAGCGATCTAAGCGATGAAGCGGCCCGGGCGTAAATGACAATGAGGGCGCTGTCTTACCCTCCAAATAGGCGCGCGCCATCGCGCCCAGTTCCTCCTGCACCCGCATTCCGCAAGGTTTATCAATCGCCAATATTCCGCCGCCTTCATATAACACGTTTATTTTATTTTTAGCTGGTACCGGCTTATCCAAACGCCGCGAAAAATCCGAACGCGCCCGCGTGTCCACCCCGCGTACCTCGATAAGCTGCCCGTCCCGCACACGCTTCCCTTGTTCAGCGCGTTTGCCGTCAATCAAAACCCTGCCTTTTCGTAACAGTCTGTGAATGGCTGAAACCGGCAAATCCGCGCAAAAGCGCCTCAAAATCCTGTCAATCCGCCGCCCGTCATCGTTTAGACCGGCTTTCAAGCGCATAATATTCATAGCGTTCTTGCATCCCTCAAAAATTTTTGCCAAATTTCATTCCTATCAAGGTGAATATCAAACAAACAGCATTACTTAAAACCACATTGATTATTGCCAGCTTCGTGTTTCCATCAACAAAATATCGAACGGTTTCTAAGGAGTAAGTTGAAAATGTAGTGTATGCGCCCAAAAATCCTGTGGTCAAAAATAAGCGGAATTCGGCGGGGATTCTGTGTTTTTCGAATATCGAAAATAGGATGCCTATTAAAAACGAACCTATTATGTTTACTACTAATGTTCCGGCGGGAAACGGAGTTTTAACCAGCCTGCTTATGAAAGAAATACTTACATAACGCGCTAAAGCGCCTAGCCCGCCGCCCAGTACGATATAAAAATAGTCCACCTGTTTTTACCGGACAGACCCCGTTCCGTAACCGGACGATCCCGCCCCGCAAAATGAAGCACAACTGATAAGCGCGGGGGGGGGGGGGGTAACTGTTTAGAAAACCGATATAACGCTGCCGTCAGACCATGTATTGCTGATGAAATCAGCAATTTCAGCGGAAGTAAGCGCCTCCTGCAAAGCAATGATACGCTTATCATTCTCCATGCCTTTTCGCACAACAACAACATTTACATACGGCGAATCCGCATCCTCAATGATAATAGAATCATCTATCGGGTTAAGACCAGCGTCAAGCGCATAATTCCCATTTATACACGCCGCGTCAACATCATCTAAACTGCGCGGAAGCTGAGCGGCTTCAAGAGCGCGGAATTTCAAATTCTTGGGGTTGGCGATTATATCAAGCTCTGTCGCCTCAAGACCCGCGTTAGAATTCAACGCAATAAGCCCGTTATCCGCAAGTAAAAGCAACGCTCTGCCGCCATTGCTCGGATCATTCGGAATCGCCACAGTCGCGCCGCTTGGAATTGCCTCGAGCGTATCGTACTTATTGGAATAAAGTCCAAATGGCTCAATGTGCACACCAAAAGCGCTTACAAGTTTTGTCGTCCACTCATCATTTGATTCTAAGTATGGGAGATGCTGAAAGAAATTAGCGTCAATATCGCCCGCGATTAGCGCTAAATTTGGCGTTACATAATCTGTAAATTCAATTATCTGTAGATCAATGCCTTTAGCGGCGAGATCGTCAATGATTTCCGCCAGCATTTCCGCGTGCGGCACCGGCGTTGCGCCAACTTTAAGCGTTGTTCCAGCCTTCTTGCCACCAGCCATAACAGGGAACGCGACGGCAAATATCAAGGCCAACGCCGCTAATGTTACAGTAAACTTTTTCATCATAATTCCTCCTAAAGAATTATAAAATTTATTTTTAGCCTTCATACGACGGCCAAACTTCTAAAATCATTCAAAACGCCAGAATCAACGCTTTGAAAGCAGTCTCCTGCTAAGAATTGTGCCGGCTGCTTGAAACATCTCCACAAGCACTAGAATCACTATCACGGCGGCAATCGTTATATCCATGCGAAAACGGTAATAGCCGTAGCGTATTGCCATATCGCCAAGCCCTTCGCCGCCGATTGCGCCCGCCATGGCCGAATAGCCTATCACTGTGATTATTGTAAGCGCAAGCCCCGACACTAAGGCCGGCAAGGCTTCCGGCACCAGAACTTTTAGTATTATTTGAGTAGCGCTCGATCCCATGGCGCTAGCCGCTGTCAGCACACCGCTGTCAACCTCTTGCAAGGCGGTCTCTGTAATACGCGCCACAAACGGAGCCGCCGCTATCGCGAGCGGTATGATAACCGCCGTGGGTCCTATGCTTGTCCCTATGATAAAGCGGGAAAGCGGCATGACAAGAACCATGAGTATTATAAACGGCACGGAGCGCAACAGATTCACTAAGCGCGAAAGTACATTGTACAGTAAACTTCGCGGTTTGAGTCCGGCGGGCGACGCGCAATACAACACAATGCCAAGCGGAAAGCCTAGTATACACGCAAACAAAGTAGAGACGAGTGTCATATATAGGGTTTGCACGGTGCATTTTGGAAGCAGCGTGATAATATCATGCATTAAATTTTATCCAACAACTAAATTTTTCGCCGCATCCGTTTTTGGGCTGTTAAAGACAGATTCAACAGAACCGCTTTCAACAACGCGCCCGCAGTCCATTACCGCGACTTGGCGGCAGACGGCGCGAATGACTTCCATCTGGTGAGTAACTAGTATCACCGTTATTTGCAATTTTTCTTGTATATCACGAATCAGAGCAAGTATGGAGCGCGTTGTCTGCGGGTCAAGGGCGCTTGTCGCCTCGTCGCAGAATAGTACGCGGGGATTAACAGCAAGAGCGCGAGCTATCGCCACACGCTGTTTTTGCCCTCCGGACAATTCTCTAAGCCGGGACTTGCTCTTGTCAGTTATCTGCACAAGATAAAGCAATTCTTCTACACGCGCGCGTATCTCTTTTTTACTAAGACCAGCTATTTCAAGAGGGTATGCAATGTTTCCACTCACATTGCGTGATGAAAAAAGATTGAAATTCTGAAAAATCATTCCCATTTGCCGTCGTTTTAGCAATAACTCTTTCCCTTTAAGCGTATCAACTCGTTCAGCGCCGTAGTATAGTTCTCCGCTTCCGGGCGGTTCCAAAAGGCTCATTATACGCAACAGCGTGGATTTACCCGCGCCGCTTTTTCCTATAATGCCAAAAATACAGTCGTCATTGATTGTAAGATCGACATTGTCAACCGCAGTCAAGCCCGCGTACTGTTTTGACACGTGCCAGAGCCTAATCATAGAAATATGATACCTCATCGCCCGCATATCTTCAAGCCCACAGTCGCTGTGATATTTCATTTGCGGCTTGACATTTCCATTTTAGTTTACTAGCATGATTATAGTATTGCGCCTGGGGGTGTAGCTCAGTTGGCTAGAGCGTGTGAATGGCATTCACAAGGTCAGGGGTTCAATTCCCCTCACCTCCATCAGATTGATTTTGCGCAGGAACGCGCTCTGATTTTAATGCAGTTATAGCCGGAATCAGAAAAAATATATCCAGTAACGCGAAGCACGGCATAACCATGTTGATAAGGATATTTTTAGCATCCAGTAATAGATGTATAGCCAGAAATTCCGGCAAAGAAGAAAAAAACACAGTCAGCATTGCGCAGATGCTTATGATTTTCCCCGCAACATACAATGACGCAAACGCTTTATATTTAAACCGGTCAAGCCACAAAAAAAATGTCATGAGCGGAAACAACGCAAGCGGCGCGCCGCACACGATAGATGAAAAAAAATAATTGTCCGCGTTATTTAATTGCGTTTGTGTACGCAAAAGTAAAAATATCATAACAAAAAAGCGGAATGTGTCGTACAGAAAAGCAACAAACCTAAGCATGATTCAGTATACTAGATATTTTTTTACATGAATAGCCGCACCACCCACCAGTGGGTTTCCGTCCGCTACGCGGTAGTATCCCGGTATTTACTAGAATCCCAACAGTGGACGTGGAGTTTGCGCCGTACAAAAAAGGCGGATAAAATAAATCTCATGGAAGTAAACCGCGGATATAAAGACAGCGTTTTTACGCTTCTTTTTAACAACAAAGAACGCCTGTTGGAACTGTACAACGCCATCGAAGGCACAAACTACACGGATGCCGCCGACATAAAAATCAACACACTGCGAGACATTATATTTTTGGATAAAGTAAACGATGTGTCATTCGAATTCCGCAAAAAACAGATAGTTCTAATCGAACACCAGTCAACAATCAATCCTAACATGGCGCTGCGCTTGCTTATGTACATAGGCCGCCTCTACGAAAAAATAATGGACAGCAAGT
>JAIRZA010000060.1 GCA_031267475.1 Spirochaetaceae bacterium
AATAAATCCTTGGATAGTATATTATAAAATAAACGATGAAAAAAAGGAAATAAAAATATTATTGGTATTGGATGGAAGAAGAAATATCGAAAAAATATTGATAAGTAAAGTAATAGATAATAAGTTATAAAAGCAATCGTACGTCGTATAACGGGGCTGTTTACGCGCCCCAGCTACGCTTGGGACGCCGCCAGTAGGCGGCTCGGCCTCCGCAACGGCTAGGTCAATCGCGCCCCAGCTACGCTGGGGAACGCTCATTCCCACGCCAGCGCCACACCAGTGGAGTTTGCGCCACGCGCAAACTCCGGGGCTCAACGCTCCGCGTTGAGCCCGCTACGCGGTAGTATCCCGCAAGTCTCTCATAACAGGGCGTGGAGTTTCGCTCCGCACAATCAATTCTCCCACGCCCCTCGGTGAGATTCCAGTCACTCTTGGGGTATTCACTCCAACTCTAGCGGGTGTGTCCTATTCATAGTGAGTACGGACACATTTCAATTTGAGGCATTTCGGAGCGCGTCCGCCTCGCCGGTAATTCAGGGCGGCTCGTCCCGCCGCGTCCGCTAAACGATATACACCGGCGGCGGCAGGCAGCCTTTTGTTGACGGGACGGCGTCCGCCGCGCGCGGGTCTGGCTCGCAGGCTTCCCTAAGGGCGCGGGCGGCGGCCTTAAAAACGGCTTCTATTTTATGGTGGTCGCTTCTTCCCCGCAAAATGTCGATGTGCAATGTGAAGGCCGCCGCGCTGGTAAAGGCCTGCCAAAAATCTACTATCGTATCTGTTTGGAAAGGCGCTGATTTGCCGTCCGCTTCGGCGGAAACAAGCGGGATTCCGGAAAGTCCGCCTTCAAAGCAAAGGAATGGTCTGCCGGAAATATCTGCGGCGGCGCGGACTAGGGTTTCGTCCATTGGATACAGGCAGCTTCCAACGCGCCGTATTCCTTTTTTGTCCGCGAGCGCCTTGGCGAATGTTTGTCCTAAAACGATGCCTGTGTCCTCGACAAGGTGATGCTGGTCAACGCAAATATCGCCGCGGGCTTTTACATTGATGTCAAAGAGTCCGTGCTTGGCAAATGTTTCTATCATGTGCCGTAAAAAACCTATCGGATAGTCAAGTTTTACGCTGCCTGTTCCGTCAAGGTTCAGCCGGATGCAAATTTCTGTTTCTAGTGTTTTTCTTTCGATTTCCGCTATTCTGTTCATAATACGCTCCTACCCCCCCCCCCCCACACACATATATACATAAATGTTGTGCAAAAAAACTTTATCGATTAATTTTATTATTTGAGCCTGTTCCAAAATCGGTTATTTTGTAACAGGCTCTTGCAGTTTTTCACCCTATGGGCGCGTCATGATGACGACAAAACTGCGGTTTTTATAGGTTGCTGGACAAGCTTTGCTTGTCTCCCCAAAAACTGAAGTTTTGGAACAGCCTCATTTGAACAATTCATTTTTTTCTTTGTACCAAAAAACTAAATCGAGCGCGTCAACCGGGATGTTTTCTTTTTCCGCGAATGACAGCATTTTTCTTTCGATTTCATGATATACTGCTCCACTTATTGACGCGGGGATTTCTTTTATAACTTTGTACAAGGCTAACTGCCGCATGATATGGCGGTCTAATATGCAGATGTTGTTTCCTTTGCCTATGTTGCGCAAAAAATGAGTTGCTTCTTTTAGTCCCCAGCCAAAGACTTTTTTTTGTAGTTCGTCTCTGGCGTCCGCTAAGGGTTTGTCTTTTATTAGTTCATATATTTTATTTTTTGTTTCAGGATAAAAAATTTCGCGGTTTGTAATGATATAGCGCGCTTTGTTCTTGTGAAAGCGTACGCCTTTGTTCCGTAATGTCTCTGCTATTGCGGGGTGATCGCCGGTTTCTATTAGTTTATTTTCTTGTAAAGATAAAATCGCGTTCCAAGCTTTGTGAGCGTCGTTTTGGGGTGTGCAGGTGCAAAAACAGAGTTCTTTGAATATGTCAATATCGCCGCCGGTTTCCCAAAGTTGTGTGTATTCTTCGAGTCTTTTATTTATATTGTTTTTTATTGTGCTGTAAATTGATAGGAGGTCGCTCACGGTACTACTTTACGCAGCGCGTATTCTACTATGTCGGCGGCTCCGGCTTTTTTTAAGCGCGGAATTAAATCGGGGGCTTCGCTTTTTTTAACGGCGATTTTTACCGCGTATCCGTTCTCGCCGCCGCCGTCATTGTACAGGGGGGCTACTGTCGGGCTTCTCATGGCGGGTAGTCCTTCTACTAGTTCTTTGTAGTGTGATTCGGCGACGTTCATTTCCAGCATGACTTTTTCGCGTCCGTCTAATACTGCCTTAAACAGCATTGCGAGTCGTTCTATTTGTTCGCGTTTTTCGGCGTTGCGCATGGCTTCTTTCGACGCGGCAAACCATGTTGACGAGCGCAGGAGTGTGTCTATTATTACGAGTCCGTTGTCATGTAGTGTGCGTCCTGACGCGGTGTTGTCTATTATCATGTCGGCGTCGTCCGGCGGGAATACTTCTGTCGCGCCGTATGTGCGTAATATTTTATAGTTGTAATTATTCTGTTTAAGGTAGTTTTCGGCGAGTGTTACATATTCGGTGGCTACGACTATTTTTTTTGATTTGAGGGTTTCTTTTGTCGCTCCGGATGGTATTGCCGCTACGATGTTTACGGGATCAAAGTCGAGGTCTAGTAATAGTTCTACATCGGAATTATTTTCTTCTATCCAGTCTATGCCGGTGAAGCCTGCGTCGTGGCTGCCTAGTTCTAGTAGTTGTCCGACGTTTTGTGGTTTCATTATTTTTGCGTCCAGCCAGTCCGCGCCTAAATCCGGGCGGTATGTTCTGTCGGAAAGGTGTACTGAAAAGCCGGCGTCGCGGAATAGTTCCGCGACGTTTTCATGTATTCTGCCTTTGGGTATTAGGATTCGCAGCGGCATTTTACGCGGGGTAGTTTAGGTTTTCTTTTGCGGCTTTTTTAAGGAGCGCGGCATATCGCGCCGCTTCCCATTTGGCCATGTTAAGGTTCTGTTCGCTGTAGTTGCCGCATTCTTTTGGATGGGCGCCGGGTATGGGGCCGTCAAATTTTGCTATCCAGTCTAGTAGTTCGCATATCAACGGGAGGGTTTCCTCTGAGTTATGGTCGCCTTCTAGTATTAGGTAAAATCCTGTGCGGCAGCCCATGGGTCCAAAATAAACGACGCGCGGGGACCATTTGGTGTGTGAGCGTAAAAATGTTGCGGCTAGGTGTTCCAGTGTATGGATTGCGGGTATATCTATTACTGGTTCTTTATTCGGCTGCTTAAAGCGTATGTCAAATGTTGTGAGTGTTGTCCCGCCAAAGGTGTCTTTGCGCGAAACGTATAGTCCAGGTAGCAGGCGTAGGTGATCGACTTGAAAGCTGGCGATTTTTTCCATGAAAACCTCTATTCAGAAAGATATTCATATCTTAATAAACAGTCCAAAATTATACAACCCGCCCCCGCCAGCGGGTTTC
>JAIRZA010000080.1 GCA_031267475.1 Spirochaetaceae bacterium
GCCCGCCAGCGGGTTTCATATCCGCTACGCGGCGGTATCCCCCTATCTGCTGTAACCTCGACGAGGTGGCGTGGAGTTTCGCTCCGCGAAACTCCGGAGCTCAACGCTTGCGTTGAGCCCGCTACGCGGCGGCGTACCGTAAGCAGTCTTCGCTTTGCGTTTCGCTCCGATAAAGTTGATAGGCATACGCGGTTGCCAACGGGCTTCCACAACACAGAGGCGTGGAGTTTCGCTCCTCGAAACTCCTAAAGCAAAATGCGCAACATTTTGCTACGCTATGCGGCGGTATCCCGTGAGTCCCCAGCAACATGGGGCGTGGAGTCTCACCGGGGGGCATGGAGTTTGCGCGGAAGAAAAATTCAGCCTAAAAGTTTAGCCTGAACGCGGCGTATTAAAACACTTAACAAGGCGTAAGAATTCGCGGCGCGGCGCTCCGCTCGACACTCCGCGCCTATGTCCGCAGACGCGCTGAATCCGCTTATACCTAAAAAAAGACCGCCCTTTTGGACGGTCTGAACGCTCCCCCGGACGGGCTTGAACCGCCGACCCAGTGGTTAACAGCCACTTGCTCTGCCAACTGAGCTACAGGGGAATGAACTCACTCTATATAATCTTTTTTTTTTTGTCAATCCCTTTATTCGCAACTATATCTAAATACCCGCCCTCTAACAGGGAAGTTCATTTAATCCATCTGCCAGCGGAGCGCCGCGCTTCCACGCTGACAAACCGGTTTCACCACAAGTTTTAATGCCCCGTAAAGCAAGGTTATGGAACATCAGCGCCGCTTATTTTCAAGCGCGGATACAATCCAAACTCGCTATTCTATAATAAAACATCCGTATTTTATTTTCAAGATGGCATCGCTCACGGAAATCAATTTTCATTGATATTCAAGACGGATAGGATATTCTCAGGTTCAAGCAGACAATCAAGCATAATTTTAGAAATAGGACGTTTGGACGCCGTTTTGGTTTTATAAACTTTAATCGTGTTAAGCGCGATTTTACGAACAATGTTGAGATTTTGCCGCGCGTTCCTGTCTTCAATCCGGCGGAAATCCTCGCCGAAACGCGTGTACCTCGGCAGTTCCTCCGTCGTCAAACCGCGACTGCTGATGTAATAACGCCGCTCGCCGCTTGTCCCTTTCTTGCTGGTACAGCGCGTGTTCACCGCCCCGATGCAGGACAGTTTCTCCCAATCCTCCCTGCCGTAGAGCCAGCCAATGTCCTGTGTCGTATACGCCGTCCTTAGCTCCACCCTGCCGCTGGTTTTCTCGCACATTGTATGACTGTCCATCGCGCCGCGCAGCTGCGTGTCCTGAACGTAACCAGCTATTTCCTCCTTCAGCATTGGCTGCTTGTCTTTCACGTTCAATACATAATCCCCTTTATCCTTAATTACCGCTTTCGCCGTTCCCTTCCGGCAACGCGGCGCGTCCGCCGTTATTATGCGGCCTTCAATGTCCAAAAGCTCTAAAAGCTCCCTCATCGCGGGGATTTCATTGCTCTTTCCGTCAACCGTTTGCCGGGCAAGCGTTATCCACTGTTCCGCCAAACGGGCGCTTATGATATGCAAAGGACTCTTATAGCCGTCCATCTTCCCAGTGGATCGTATCGTTTTTCCGTCAAAGGATATGGTCGCGCCCCCGCCCGCGTCGGAGACAAGCGATTGCGCCCATTGTATGAAACACCGGTTCAGCGAGCCGGTGTGGGCTATCACCGAAAAGAGGAATTTCAGAAGGGGCGAAAAAGCGTTATAACTCTATATGTTGTATAGAGTTATAAGAAAAGCGGAGAAAAAAAGAAAATGAGAAAAAACGTGAAAAAACGGCAGAAAATGAGAGGAAACCGAGAGTCGGCGCGTTTGGCTTTAAGAGGCTTTAAGCCGCTTAAAATCTATATGTTATATAGATTTAGCGGATAATGCCGGTAACGGGCAATCCAAAACCGGCGCGAAAACAGTCCAAAAGGTACGAACTAAAATGTCGAAAATCAAAAAGGTGTGAACTAATGCCGTAAATATATGTAATATATACACTTACAGTATTGGATTAAGGCAAAGGTGTGAACTCTTCTGCTTTCACACCTTTGCCTTAAAAAATAGACCAATCAAGTTCACACCTTTGCTTCTTAATCATCACTTGAATATGGGTGAAGCCAGCTAACTACCCGCCCAAAAATACGGAAACGGTCGGCAAATTCGGTCTCGTCAATATCCAGACTTGTCAGCAGTTCCGCTTTTTCCAAGTCGGCTACGCGGACGGAATATATTTTTATTTTTTTAGAAAGTTTATCGAATTCCAGTCGTTTGCAGTATACCTCGTTGTCCAGCGCAAACACGTAAATACCATCGGCAGAGTAATGAGAAACATCCGAGTTAAAGAGAACATAGTCGCCATTTTTGATGCCCGCGCCTATCATAGAGGTACCTTGAACGGTAAATGCGAACAGCCTTCCGGCATTCAGGCGGGGAACAAGTGAAAAAATGTCTATGTAATCCTTAATATTCTGCTCGTCTTCCCAATTTGCCCCCTTTCCGCAGGATACCTGTTGCCGGAGTAAGGGAACCCTATAGGTTTCATCAGTTCTGGCGACTTCTCGGCCAGCTTGGGTGGAGAACGGAGCCAGAAGCATTTCACTTTTTCCGGTAAGAAACCAATCCGCGCTTATACCATTCTCACTTAGCGCGACTAAAAGCTTTCCCGGATTATCGGTCATCTTTTTTTCTATGTTTCCGAGATAACCGTTAGACAATCCCAGTATTTTTTCTAAGCCAGCACGTGTTACATTAAAATGAGTAAGTAAATTTTCTATATTTTCCGAGAAATTCATTGTATTTTTGCTAATTCCTCTTGACATATTAAGATTTTTCCTAATATACTATACTTGTCGGTAGGAAAGGCTATCGACAAACTAAAAAAAATTGCGGGTTCCGGCTGGTCGGCTAGAAATCCCGCAAGATAGGAGAAACGCATGGCGAAATGCATTACTCATGAGGAAGGCTGCTGGCTACGGTATCAACTGAAGCTCAACTGCTTTACCCAGTATTCAGTCGCGCTGGAAGCGGACTGCACCGAGAAAATGGTATCACATTTTTTGTGCGGGCGCAAGGATTCTGCGCGTGTCCCAGCAATTCAAAGTATCACCCGTCAGGCTCATCTCCCCAGACAAAGAGGATAAAAGCGTCCCAGTTTTCATGGAGAAACCGGCAAAAGGTGTACTTCAGCGCCGTATAAAAATTGTC